>JAMCTD010000089.1:0-1086 GCA_023380995.1 Patescibacteria group bacterium | reverse complement strand
CTTGCTTGCTCCTGGTATTATTGTATTTAGTGCTCCTGTTAATCCTGCTTGAGATAAGACATCTTTACCTAGCGGGTCTCCTTGCTGAATATTTCTTATTGCCTGAGTTCCTCCGCCAACAACAGCTCCAGCTAGGGGTTTCCCAACTGTCCACTCTAGGGCCTTTTTGCCAAAAATACTTCCTGGTACTGCACCATATATTGAACCCTGTGATCCCTCTGAGCCAACAGACCCAAAATCCTGAGAAGAATATGGCTGATTTGCTCCCATCTTAGAAGCCATATTTAAAGCGTTTCCTCCTGGTATAATTGCTCCTAAAATTCCCCTTAATGGTTCTGGAATGTTCATCATCGGGTTTTTCCCCTCTTGGCCCAATTCCAACATTCTCCCACCTGCTTGACCAACACCGCCACCAATTGCTCCACCAACTGGACCACCAACCACATTTCCCAACAAGTAGAGGGCTTAAAAGGTAATCTTAGAGTAACAACATTGTCAGAATTAAAAGCAATGGGAGGGACAATGGGGCAATTGTCCAATGAAGAAGGTAGGGCATTAGAGTCTGCTATTGGTAAACTTGATGTGGGGCAAAGCCCTGATGCTTTTAAAAAACAGTTAGAAAAAATTGAAAATTATCTGGCAAAAGCGTATGCCCCAGCCAAAGGTGGCTCTAATTCCAATGTGTCATCTAATTCTATGACTCAAAAAGATGGAACCGTTTGGAGAAGAAATGCAGACGGAAGCTATACAAGAATAAAATGACAAAAGTAGGAGAAACAATTTCAGCAGAGCAATTTAATCAAACCTATTCAGTGGGAACTACTATTTCTGGGGATGAATTTGCTCAAAAATATAGTGGCAGTAGTCCAGAATCATCATCAGTTAAAGCTGAAAAAAATAGTGGTGGATTACCCTCTTTTATAGGTGGATTTGGTGGATCGGTGTTGGGAAATGTGGTTGGTGGTCCAGTTGGTGGAGCAATTGGTGGCGGTGTTGGTCAAGCAGGTGGGAGAATGTTGGAATTGGGCCAAGAGGGGAAAAACCCGATGATGAACATTCCAGAACCATTAAGGGGAATTTTAGGAG
>JAMCTD010000088.1:2955-14638 GCA_023380995.1 Patescibacteria group bacterium | reverse complement strand
ATGGTAATTTTTTTCTATATTTAGGCAGAATTTTGACGGAACTGATGATTATGTAAGTGTTCCTCATAATAGCTCGCTTAACTTTGCTCAAAAGGATTTTAGTGTAAGTGCCTGGATTAAACTTGCATCAGACGCAACTGGTTATGAGGCAATTGCTGTAAAAGGCGTTAACCAAACACCAACTAATGAAAATTACGGATTGTATGTAACAAATGACAGTAATAAAATCAGATTTCAATTCACATCTTCTGGGGCATATAGCTATATAGATTCTAATAATGGTCTTACTTCAGGAACTTGGTATCATATAGTTGGTACTTATGATGGCTCAAATGAAAAAATCTACATTAATGGTGCACTCAACAAAACATCCTCCTCTACTAATGCACCAGATACAAATTCCTTACTTTCTTTCCAGTATTTTGCTAACTACGGACTTCCAGCCCTTTACTTCAATGGTCAACTTGATGATGTCAAAGTTTACAACTATACTCTAACTCCAACCCAAATTAAGGATATTTACAACAATGGGGCTGTGTTTTTTGGCCCAAGCACAGGAAGTCCGTAGTTAGCAAAATACTGGAAAGAAAAAACATGAGAACAACAATATTTATTGATGAATCAGGAACACTACCAGATACAAACGATAAATTTATCGTTATGATTGCATTAGCATCAACCGAGCCTGCATTGCTTACTAATATTCTGCCTAAATATAGAAAAAAATTACCAAAGAAAGGGATCAGAAGGAAAGAGATTATGGTTCCAGAATTCAAGTTTCATTATGTAGGAAGTTTAACTAGAAGGAAAGTTTTAGAAGATCTTGCTAAAAAGCATATCAAAATTTACACTTTGATCATAAACAAACTGAATAGGAAAATAGCAGATACCCCTCGCAACTATTCCAAGTTATTAAAAGCTCTTATTAAACTGATCCTTTCGGAAAACCCAATAGCCTCGATATATATAGACAAACACTTTAACTCTGAATTCAAGTCAGAAACATTACAAAATGAAATTAAGAAAGATTTTCCACAAGTAGATATCCTCCAAACAGATTCAAGGATAGACTCCAGAATAGATTTGGCTGATTTTATTGCCGGGGCAGTTTTAAGAAAATATAATTTAAGTGATCCGGATTTTACAGATATAATATCAAACAAAATAGTGAAAGAAAAACTAGTTAAGTGGAATGAATTAAGTTAGAACAAAAAATCTAGCTGTTAGACCGTGGCGTGCCACCATCAAACAACTAGATTCAGTAAATTAAATATAGCATATGAAACGATTTTTGTCAAGAACACTTAAAAAATTTAGCAAAAAAATACTTTTGGCTATCTTAACCCTAATAATAATAAGTGCTCCCCTTTTATACCTAACTGTCCTAAATTCCAAATCCACTTCTGCTGCCTGGTATTCTGATAATTGGTATTTTAGAAAAAAGTTAACTATTGATTCAACAAAAGTTTCCTCTGGTCCCCATGCTTACTTTCCAGTAATGGTCTCTATAGCTGATACATCTTTGAAAAAAGCTCAAAGTACTGGAAACGACATATTATTTACCTCTTCTGATGGGACAACACAACTTAATCATGAGATTGAAAAATTTGATTCAACCACAGGAACTTTAATTGCCTGGGTGACTATCCCCTCACTTGTTTCCACTGCTGATACCATTATCTATATGTACTATGGTAACTCTAATACCACTTCTCAACAAAACTCTGCCAATACCTGGAATGAAAATAGCGCTAATAACTATAAAGGTGTTTGGCATTTAAAAGAAAATCCTGCTAGTTCTGCTCCACAAATGGTTGATAGTACTTCCAATGGCTATAACGGAACTTCTAATGGCTCTATGACTGCTTCACAACAAATAACAGGCAAGGTTGATGGCAACTTAAACTTTGATGGAAATGATGACTATATTGATGCTGGTGATCAAAGTAATCTTAATGCCACTACTTCTTTTACTGTTGAGGCTTGGATTAACAGAAGTGGAAACAGCAACCTTGGAAGCGCTGGTAATATTACAAGTAAATCAGGAGGGTGGTGGTTAGATTTGTATGATAATAATACACTTATAGGAAATAATTCTAATAATCTTAGATTCGTTGTTCTCGGAGCTTCCAGTAATTCTCTCTTTAGTAATGCTACTATTACTAATAATACTTGGTATCATGTTGTAACTGTTTATGATGGTGGTCATAAATATATCTATATCAACGGAGCATTAGATAATTCTGATGTTGCAACTGGAACACCAACTAATAGTGCCAGTAACTTTAGAATAGGTAGACAAACAACATCTAATGGTGCTGACAATGCTTTCAATGGCCAAATTGATGAAGTCAGGTTCTCTAGTACTGCCAGATCTGCAGGTTGGATTGCTACTGAATATAATAACCAAAACTCCCCTTCTACATTCTTTAAAACCATAGCTTCAGAGGAAAAGATTAAAAATCCAGTTCTTTACTGGAAATTTGAGGAAGGCCAGGGCCCTACTGCTTACGATAGCGGTTCCCAAAGATTAAATGGGACTATTACTGGAGCTGACTGGAAAGAAAAAGGGCTCTGTGTATTTGGTAAATGTTTATACTTTGATGGAGTAGGAGCTAATAATGATAATGTTTCTGCGGCTGACAATAGTTCCTTAGACTTTGACACCAGTTCCTTTTCCCTCTCTGCCTGGGTCAAATATTCAGGGGCAGCATCTGCCCAAAGCCTGATTTTTGCCAAAGCTGAAAATGTAACTTACACAGGCTATAAATTATATATGGATGCTTCAGGGGATTTTTGTTTTGATGATGGTGATGGCACCAATAGTGACAGCGCTTGCACTTCTGGGGTAGATTTTGATGATAATAACTGGCATCAGGTAACAGGTGTTAAAACAGGAACTTCCAAGCTTGAGCTATTTGTTGATGGGAAACTTAGAGCCACAGATGGCAGTATTGCTGCAACTGCCACCTTATCCAATGCCAATCCTTTTTATGTGGGGATTGACCAGGATGGGATATCTAATGAGTGGAAGGGATTTATTGATGAGGTCAAAGTATATGATTATGTCAGGACTGCAGCTCAGGTTAAAACTGATTATGCTTCTAGAGGTTCTGTTAAAGGTGTATCTGCCCAAATGGGAGGAGCAGATCAAAATTATCTTTCCAATGGTTTGGTGGGATATTGGAAAATGGATGAAAGCTCAGTAGGTGTTGGGGCCTCTGATTACTCAGGTAATGGAATCACCTTAACTAATACCAATAGTGCCACCTATACTGCAGGGAAATTTGGTAATGCTGGGACTTTTGCTTCAGCTTCTTCCCAATATCAGTATGCTGCTAGTGCCACTTCCTCACCCTTAACTGTAACAGGAGACTTAACTTTATCTTCCTGGATTAAACCAACCTCCAATACAGCTGCTACCCAGTACGATATTACAGGCAAATGGGATGGGGCAAATACGAGTTATCTACTTGCTCAATATGGAGATGAGATCAGACTATATCTTAACTCATCAAGTAACTATGTCACTACCAATACTGCAAATTTAGCAACAGGTACTTGGTATCACATTATTGCCACCTATTCAGCTAAAGACCAAAGTGTAAAGATTTTTGTCAATGGTGTCCAGCAAGCTGCTACTACCACAGGAACTATTCCCTCTTCCATTAATAGTAATGCTGGAAATTTCTTTGTTGGAGCTCAAACCAGCTCTCTCGATTACCAGGTAGGTGCAAGCGCTGATGATGGGCGTTGGTTTTCTTCCCCAAATGCCTTTTTTGACAGCACTTCAGCCAACGGTTTTGGCACAATGGGATACCAAGATGCCAGTTATCCAAACGGGAACACGTTTGCCCGCTTTACTGGAGTAACTATCCCGGCTGGTTCAACTATTAACACTGCCTATCTTAGTTTTGATTCCGGAAGTAATGATAGTGGATCAGTAGCCTTAAATATTAGTGCTGTAAAAGAAGCCAATCCGGCAGCGCCAATTAGTGTTGTTGACGCTGATGGCCGCACATTAACAGGGACTGTAGCATGGGCTCCAGGTGGCTGGTCAGCTGCAACCTGGTACAATACAGTTTCCATTGTTTCCGTTGTGCAAGAACTAGTCAATACATATAGTTATTCAGCAGGTTCAGCCATGTTGTACTACGTTAAAGATAATAACTCAACCGGGCAACGAACTGCACTCTTATATGATTACACTACTGTCCCTGTAGTTGATGCACCTAAATTACACATTGAATATACAGGCAATTACTATAATGGTTCCTTAGATGAAGTCAGGGTTTATAACCGCGCCCTTTCCCCTAAAGAAGTTTCAGATTTATACAACTGGGCACCAGGACCAACTGGAGAATGGAGACTGGATGAAGGAACGGGAAATAGCACTAAGGATACTTCAGCAATAGGAGGAAATAATGGCACTCTGGTCAATAACACAGCTTGGGCTTTGGGAAAACTGGGCAAAGCCTTAAGTTTTGATGGTAATGACGATTATGTTAACTTGGGAGGTAATTCTCTCTTTGATATTACAGGAGCAAAAACCGTCTCTGCCTGGGTTAAAGTAAACGGCAGCGCTAATAATAACAACCGGATATTTTCTAAGCGGGAAGATTTGGGCGGAGGTGAATCTACAGGTTACGAACTGATTATTAATCCTTCTACCTGTCTAATAACATTTGCCCACATCGGAGTCAGTCCTAATGTCACCGCTACAGCTACGGGTTGTAATAACACCTGGAAATATATTTCAGCAGTTTATACTGGTACTGTTGGTCAGATATATATTAACGGTATTTTGGCTAACAGCGATACCTTTGCCGTAGCCAGTTCTAATTCCAGTCCAGCTTTACTTGGTATTTGTGGCGGTGAGTATAATGACGGAGCTTCAGGTTGTGATTTTAACGGCCAGATTGACCAAGTATCTGTTTATAATTATGCTCGCACCCAAAAACAAATTGTGTCAGATATGAATGGAGGACATCCTGCTGTTGGTTCACCTGTTGGTTCATCTGTAGCTTATTGGAAATTTGATGAAGGGTATGGAACTACTGCCCATGATAGCACTCCTAATAATAAAAGCTTAACCCTCTCCTCTGCTTCCTGGATAAATAGTGGTAAATTTGGTAAAGCTTGGAATGGAACTGGAGCTTTATGGTTATCCAGAGCTGATGATAATGATTTAGACTTTGTTGCAGCTGATGATTTATCCCTTTCTCTATGGTTTAAATCAGATGTTGATGCTACTCCTGGAACTGGAGAATATTTAATCCAAAAAGTATCTACTGCTGGTTATTCTATTTATTCCAACACCTCAGGTAATATTCTCTTTGCCTCAACAGATGGAACCAATACTGATACAGTTACCTCTACTTCTAATTTATATGATAATACCTGGCATCATATTTTAGCTGAAAAAACTGGAACAAGCAGATTAGATCTATATATTGATGGGAAACTTAACGCTTCCAATACTTCCCTGACCAATACCAGCACTTTAGCTAATGCCGGGCTATTGTACTTAGGAGATAAAGATGGAATAAATAATGGTGATGAATTTAATGGGGATTTGGATGAAGTTAAAGTTTACAGATATGCTTTAACTGCAGATGAGGTAAAAACAGAATACAACAGAGGATCTTCCCTAGTCCTGGGAGCTGCTGGTAACAGCTCTACTTACCAAGCCCAAGCAGCAAATCAAGAATACTGTGTCCCAGGAGACACTACCTCCTGTGCTGCACCTGTTGGTGAATGGAAGTTTGAGGAAAAAACAGGAATAACTGCCAATGATACTTCTGGTAATAACTATAATGGTACTCTAACCCAAGGACCTTCTTGGACTACAGGTAAATACGGCGGTGGATTAAAATTTGATGGGGTTGATGATTATGTCACTGCAGGAGACATTTCGTCGCAAGACTGGTCTAGCTTAACTGTTTCAGCTTGGATTTATTGGGATGGTTTTACTGAAGGAGGAGGATCGTACACTGGAGTATGGGGGAAAGGCTCTACTGCAGATATAGGCCGATTTTTAGTTCAAGCCAGTGGTAAAGTGCTTGTGCAAAATGGTAATGGTAATTTTTTCTCTAATAACGACGGCGATGTCGCTTCTAACCAATGGCAACATATTGTATATAAATACGATCAAAGTGCTGGGCAAGAATATATTATTGTCAATGGAGTAGTCAAAGGACAGCAGGCTAGAACAGGAAATATTACTCAAAATACAAATAGTTTCGTGTTTGGAAAGGAAGATGCTGACATTTATCATTTTAGAGGTAAAATTGATGAAGTTAAAATTTATAACTATGCCCGGACTCCAGCCCAAATTGCCTGGGACTATAACAGGGGAAAACCTGTGGGCTGGTGGAAGATGGATGAATGCCAAGGCACAACTATCCATGATTCCTCAGGGAATAATTATAGTGGCACCTGGGCTGCTGGAACAACTTATACTTCTGCTGGTACTTGTAGCGATGGACTCTCATCTTCTGCTTGGTATGGAGGCAGAAATGGTAAGTTTAATGGTTCTTTAGATTTTGATGGCACAGCTACCAACAGAGTAACTATTGGTACAGCCATTAATGGTGTCCAATCAGTTAGTTTTTGGGTTAAACCCACTACTAATACTGATTCTTTTATGGATTTAGATGGTGGCACTCATTACATTACAGCTTCCTCAGGCACAGTTTCTGCAACTGGATTTAGTACACCCACAATTTATGTTAATGGTGTTTCAGGAGGAGCTGTAACAGCTGGAGCTTGGAATCATATTGTAGTTACCACTGCCACCTCTTTTAATACTACCACCAGCTTTACTTTAGGTTATAAATCAGCAGCTACTGCTGATTATTTAACAGGCCAGCTTGATGATGTCAGAATTTACAACTATGCTTTAACCGCCACCCAAATTAAAGATGTTTACAACAATGGAGCTGTGTTTTTTGGGCCTAGCACAGGAACACCCTAACAAGTTAAAAGTTCAAAGTGCAAAATTAAAAGTTGAAGATAACAATTAAAAATTATGGCAAATAATGATGAGTTCAAAAGACAACTTATAAATAGGGCTTTTAGGTTTGCCAGGTCTGTTATTTCCTTAGCTGATAAATTTCCCAGCAAACGTTCAGCTTGGATAATCACAGATCAACTGATTAGAGCTGCAACCTCTATTGGAGCAAATATCATCGAGGCCCAAGCGGCCAGTTCAAAAAGAGATTTCATCAACTTCCTCAATCATGCTTTAAAAAGTGGTAATGAAACTAAGTTTTGGCTGGCTTTAGCAAAAGACTTAGACCCCAAACTCATAGAAGAAATTAATCTCTTGTTAAAAGAAACTGATGAGCTAGTTAGAATCTTAGGGTCAAGTATATCTACATTAAAAGGAAGAAATAAACTCTAAACTGTAAATTGTTCAACTTTTAATTTTGCACTTTGAACTTTGCATTTTGAATTTTGAATTATTTATTATATAGCTTCATTTAGATAATGAAATTATCGCAAGGTAGTTCACCTACCTTATTATAAATAATATCTGATTAATAAATTAGTAGATTGATATAGTTAGTACTGGTTGCTTTAAAAGCTGATTATTATTATTCTAGAAGTATGGATGATTTAGTAACTGTCAGAAAACTTGTAAATACTTATTTAGGCTTAGTATTCAAAATAGGCTTAATTGGTGTAATCCTTTCCACTTTTTTCCTTTTTACCAACCTGACCACTGAAAGCTACGACACTCCCAAATTTATTCTGTTGCTTATCTTTACAGGAATCCTATTTGTGCTTTTAACCTTCAAGTTTACAATTTTGGGCAAAGTGGTATTTATAAGAACCCCTTTGGATATCCCGCTGCTTTTACTTTTGGCTGTTGGCATTGTGTCCACCGTCCTCTCCTCTTCTCCTTACGTTGCCCTGTTAGGAAACCAGTTAAAAATACACGACAGCCTGGTAAGCATTATAGTTTATATACTTTTCTATTTTGTGCTGGTTAATAATCTGAGAAATGCAAAAGAAATTAAATGGATATTTATGGTCATCATATTTGCTTCACAGCTTCTTTCAGCAATTACACTATTGGCTTACGCCGGACTTAAAGTATTGCCACCACCCTGGGTACAAGGACCCAACTTTACTCCCACAGGCTCTTCCTTCTCCACAGCTGCAATATTAACACTGCTGCTTCCCTTCATAGTGATGCAGATTTTAACTTCCGCAAAACCAGTATCCAAAATCTTAGGTTCACTATTTTTGATGATTTCCGGTGTAACCATTGCTTTAACAGGCACCTGGGCAACCTGGATTGCAGCTTTAACAGGCATTACCCTAACCTTTTTTGCTGTATCCGGTTTTGACACTTCTGCCTGGAAACCCAGAAGCAAAGCAGCCTTATACGGCCTGGTTGGATTAATCCTGCCTTTGGTGGTTATAGCTTTAATAACGCTCCTATCTTTTATACCGCCTGTAGGAAGCGCTAAAAATCCTATCTACACTGCTTCTCAAAATTTTCCCCGGGAAATCCAACTGCCAATAGTACCTTCCTGGAAAATATCAGTATCAGCTTTCAGGGATCTGCCTTTTTGGGGCAGCGGACCATCCACATATCTTTTTAACTTTACTAACTACAAACCAATTGAGTTTAATTCATCCAATCTCTGGAACTTAAGGTTTGATTCATCATTTAATGAATACCTGCAAGTCCTGGCAACATTAGGCGGTATTGGTTTACTGGCATTAATCTCATTGACTGCTCTGTTTGCTTCCTCAGCTCTTCCTGTTATTCTGGGAAGCAAAGCGACACCAGAATCAGATTCCGGACAAGCCGGAGCCAGACTGACAAAAGTAACCTTGGCAATTTCCGGCATCGCCTTCTTTATAATACTGCTCTTGCACTCATCAACCTTAGGCTTGTGGATAATTGGCCTTCTAGTGCTTGCTTCTTTTATGGTGGTCAATCTTTCAGAAATACAAAGAAGCTGGAGTTCAGCTTCCGGAAATTTCAAAAACACTTTATTTAAGATTGCTGCTAATGTTACTGCCCAAGATTCTTCTGAAACTACTATTAAAGTTGATGCCTTACCGGGGATAATGCTTGTTATTGCCTTGGCTGCAGTACTTTTTGCAGGCTTTTTTGGAGGAAAGTTCATTTTGGCAGATTACCACCACAGAAAGGCCCTTAATGCGGTAGCTCAAAACCAAGGAATAGTAGTTTATAATGAATTGGTTGCAGCAGAAAAATTAAATCCTTACAATGACCTATACCGCACAGATTTAGCCCAAACCAACTTTGCCCTGGCTAACGCTATAGCCTCTGCTAAGGGCCCCACAGAAGCCTCACCAGCTGGATCTTTGACTGATCAGGATAAACAGAACATCCAAATCCTACTCCAGCAATCAATCAGTGAAGGAAGAACTGCTGTTACCTTAAGCCCCAAATCTGTTATTAATTGGGAAATCCTGGCACTTTTGTACAGACAGATTTCCGGTGTTGCTCAAAATGCTCTCATATTCTCTTTGGATTCTTACGGACGGGCTATCTTCCAGGATCCTTTCAATCCAACCCTAAGGCTTAATGTGGGTGGTGTTTATTATGCTGTAAAAAACTATGATATGGCAATCAGGTTTTTCACTGATGCTATTAACCTAAAACCTGATTTTGCCAATGGTTACTATAATTTATCTGTTGCCTTAAAAGACAAAGGGGATCTAAGTAATGCACAAGCAGCAGCAGAAAAAGCATTAACTTTAGTAAAACAATCTTCACCGGATTACAAAACAATAAACGACTATCTTTCTGATATAAAACAAAAGATTGCTTCGGGATCTCAAGCAACAAAGGAAGCTGAAGTTGCTCCCCCTGCTGCCCAAACTTCCGGATCTTTACAGCAAAATGAGTTACCAAAAGTAATAAACCTACCAAAACCAGATAAAATTGCCACTCCTGAAGCCATCAAAAAACCCGTAGCTTCACCACGAAGCGAGCCTGTTTCCTCTGCCAATCCCCTCCCAACCGAAACTCCACTAGCTACCCTTACTCCTTCACCTACTCCAAATCCATAAACTCAATAACCTTGGTTTAAAAGAGGCTGGAAGAAAGAAAGAAGAGAGAGTATAATTTTGGTACCGGGCCCTTGGTCTACCGGTACGACGTCTCCATGGCATGGAGAAGATAAGGGGTTCAATTCCCCTAGGGTCCACTGAACGTAGTGAAGCGGACACAGGGGAACAAGGTTGCGAGCAAAGCGAGGCGTTCTTATTCCCCTAGGGTCCACAATGATAATTCAAAGTTCAAAGTTCAAAATTACAATTTACAATTAAAAGTTTTCAAAGAAAAATTCCATCACTTTTAACTTTTAACCTTGAACTTTAAACTTTCAAACAGGGTCTATAGTTCAACGGCAGAACACAGCATTCGCATTGCTGGGATCTGAGTTCAATTCTCAGTAGATCCACCCTTCGCTCCGCTCAGGGTAAACTACTGATATACGGAATATCAAGTGATACATTTTTATATATTCCCTTGGTTACTACCCTTTTTTGCTATTTTTTGCTTATGGTCTTACAACAACCTAAACTCCCTACCTCTTATTACTTATCAGACTAACCCCTAAACTGCTAACAAAATTTGCTGAATTGCTTATTTCAGAATTGCCAATGGGTTAAGGGCAACTCCCTTGTAACGTATTTCCAGATGCAAATGAGTTCCTGTAGACCTGCCTGTTGATCCCATCTGGCCTATTAATTGCCCTCTTGAAACAGTTGCTCCTGGAGAAACATATATATTGGAAAGGTGGGCATATAAAGAGGTGTACCCATTACCATGGTTAATAACCACCCTATTACCATATCCTGTATTATCGGGCCAACCAGCCACAATTACAGTTCCTCCATCAGCAGCAGCCACACCAGGAGCTGACCTATTGGCAATATCGTCTCCAGGATGATACCAGGAGAAATATTGGGTAAGCACCCCATTAGTAGGCCAGATAAATTCTGCCCCGCCCGGGGCGCTGAAAGCAGGCGAAGAAGGCCCTTGAGCCAAATATTGGGGTTGAGGCTTAGGTTTAGCCTTAGTTTCAGGAGGCGTACCATCAGGAACCATCAATAATTGTCCTGCTTTTAAACTAAAATCATCAGGCACATCATTAAAAGGATAGTCCAGTATTGCCTGTTGTTCTGCAGAAAACTTTTTGGCTACAGACTCCAAAGTGTCTCCTGATTTAACAGTATATGCCACACCTGTAAGAGGCAAGATCTTTAAAGTCTGACCAGGCTTAATTGCATCCCCGCTTAAATCATTTGCCCACCTGATAGTATCAGCAGAGATATTAAATTTTTGAGCAATGGAAGACAAGGTATCACCGGTTTCAACTTTATATTCAATAGTTTCTGAGCGGGGTTTTTCAGAAATGTCAGTGTGCAGGTCTTGTGTCCCCATAACCACAGGCCCGTTGGGAAAAGGCTCAAAGGCTGAGACAAACCTGGGATCTGGCCCCCCGATACCCGGGAAGGTGGAAGAAATTAAACTTTGTCCTCCAAACACACCTGAAGTTAAAATCCCAACAGATACCAAAGCAATCATGGAACCATGCCAAAATCTTTTCTGGTGCGCTCCCCTTCCAATCATTAAAAAATCTTTTACAAAGTTTTTAGAGTTTTCAAATTCACGTGTTAGAAAGAT
>JAMCTD010000088.1:0-2945 GCA_023380995.1 Patescibacteria group bacterium | reverse complement strand
TGATTTTTGAATTTTGACTTTGTCTGTTAAAATATCTTGGTGAATTCTATACAAGATGATTTTAGGGCGTTGCTCCGTGCCCTAATTTGGTATTCCAATCATTAAAAAATCTTTTACAAAGTTTTTAGAGTTTTCAAATTCACGGGATAGAAAGATTATTTTACGTTTGGAATACCAAATTAGGGCACGGAGCAACGCCCTAAAATCATCTTGTATAGAATTCACCAAGATATTTTAACAGACAAAGTCAAAATTCAAAAATCAAAATTCAAAATTACAATGTTCTTCAAACTGCCTTCGGCAGAACAAAATCTAAAAGTTTTCTGAAAGAAAACAACAATCACTTTTAACTTTGAACTTTTAACTTTGAACCTCACTTAACATCTTTCAAGGTTTTAAGGAATTCCTCATTTGATTCTGATTTAGACAATCTTTCCAAAAAGATTTCTGTCCGCTCGTTTTCCCCCAATATTCCAATCATCCTTCTTAAAATAATCATCTGTTTATATATTTCGCTTGGGAATAATAATTGCTCTTGCCTTGTGCCTGAGCTTTCAATATCAATGGCTGGGTAAATCCTTCTTTCGGCAAGTTTTCTGTCCAAATGCAACTCCATATTACCAGTACCTTTAAACTCTTCATATATCAAATCATCCATCCTGGACCCTGTATCTACTAAAGCTGTACCAATAATGGTTAACGATCCGCCTTCTTCGCAATTTCTGGCAGCCCCGAAAAAGTGTTTTGGAGGATACAGTGCCACCGGGTCAAATCCACCCGATAAAGTCCGTCCTGAGGGCGGTACAGACAAATTATATGCCCTTCCTAACCGGGTAATTGAGTCCAGTAAAATAACCACATCTTTTCCGCTTTCAACTAACCTCTTGGCCCGTTCCAAAGCAATTTCTGCAGCAGTTGTCTGGTTTTCCGCCGGCTCGTCAAAGTTTGAGGCAATCACATCACCCTTGATTGACCTTGAGATATCTGTTACTTCCTCCGGCCTCTCTCCCACCAACACTGCCATTAAAATTACATCAGGATGGTTTTTGGCAATACCTGCAGCAAGATCTTTTAAAATTGTAGTTTTACCTGCTTTTGGAGGAGACACAACTAAACCTCTTTGCCCAAACCCAATGGGAGATACTAAATCTATCACCCTTTGAGAAAGCGGGGCTTTGCCTGTTTCCAGTTTTAAGTGTTTGTTTGGATAAATAGCAGTCAGATCTTCAAACTTTGGCCTTCTAACAGGCCTGCCATCTGATGAGACTAACTTATCAGCATCCTGGTTATTAACTTTATTTACCTGAAGCAAACCAAAATATCTTTCAGTTTCCTTAGGAGGCCTGGCTGCGCCTTCCACAAAATCGCCTGGGCGCAAAGAAAATCTCCTGATTTGGCTGGCAGAAATATATACATCTGCATCAGAAGGTATATATTTAGGTCGTAAGAATCCATGCCCTTCCGGCATAACATCTAAAATCCCGGAGACTTCCTCAGTTGGAACATCCCGGTCGCGTTCAGAATAACGGTCGCCACCACCATTTTGATAACCACCGCCATATCTGGGGCGGTAACCATACCCCCTCCCGTTGTCATTCTGAGGAGCCATCGGCGAAGAACCTCCAGACGGATTTTGAGATTCCCCACTAGTACTGGGAACGGCAGGAGAGGTAGACTCCCCCACAAACTGATCAACCGTACTTTCGTCTGACGGCTGATAACTGACAACTGATTGTTCCTTTGGTTTAAATGATTTGGTTACGCGAGGCATATGTTAAAAAGTTAAAAGTTAAAAATTAAAAGTCAAAAGTTATTGTTGTTTTCTTTCAGAAAACTTTTAGATTTTGAATTGTAATTTTGCATTTTGAACTTTGAATTTTGAATTTGGAGACAGAAAGTTGCTTTTCTAGTAAACCATACTTCAGCCATAGTGTCAAGATACAATCATGTAAGCTGATTGTATCAAGATACGTTCATGCAACTGAACGTATCAAGCCCCTGTCCTAAACTGTCTATCCTCCCAGATATAGTTTGGATTATTTTCTAAGTCTTTATTGACATTTCTACTAAACCTTCTCATCCTAAGGCCTGCCGGAATAAAGGCCAAAGCTGATAAAGCAAGTTGAGGCAAACCTGTTTTTGGCAAAGTTGTTACCCCTAATACCTGACCAGTTCCAGTGGTGCCTGATTGGGATTGGTTCACTGTTTGAGTTTGATTGTTAGTTTGGGTATTACTGGGGTTACTAGTATTAGTGTTCGTGGGATTATTGGTAATATTATTGGTTACTGTTCCCCCTTGAGGCTGACAGGCAGCGCTTTGCCTAACGCAAACATTGTTACAATTATCTACTCCCACATTTACTTGTCCACAAGCTGATGGTGCTTGAACGCTGCAACTACCATTTGATACACAACCAGGGATTGGAGTTGGAGTTGGTGTTGCAGTTGGTACTGGTGTAGCAGTAGGAACAGGCGTGGCTGTAGGTGTAGGTGTTGGGCTGCCTGAAGGTGCTGGGGTAGGAGTTGGTGTAACGGTTGGAGCCGGAGTAGCAGTTGGAGCTGGAGTTACAGTTGGAGCTGGGGTTGGAGTAGGTTGGGGCGATAACACACTAAATGTTTTTTGTGCAACACAAACAGTGGAACAATGATTGGTATCTCCTTCGCAATGCTTCCAGGTGTGAGTCCAGGTAAAACTACCATCTTTATTAGCCTGGCATGTTTGGTTATTCCAAGGACCGCTACAATTTGTTACTCCCCCGCCAAAATTATCTCCTATGAAAGTTGAAGCATCCCCGGAAATAGCAAAGTTAACTGACTGGCCAATATTTACCTGGCTGGGTGAAACGCTCAAGGATACTTCATTATTATTACAAACTATTGGAGTTGGGGCTGTTTGTTGAACTTGAAAATTAATACTTTCTTGACAAGCAGCCCCAACTCCAATA
>JAMCTD010000087.1 GCA_023380995.1 Patescibacteria group bacterium | reverse complement strand
ATCCAGAAGCGTCCCATCAATATCCAAAAGTACAGCTTTTTTCATCTTAAACCACCTGTTACCTTAACTTTTGAAAGTAAATTTAAATTATTTAATACTTCCCCGCAACCCCGAACCACTGTAGTTAAAGGATCATCTGCCACATAAACAGGCAGTTTTGTCTCTTCAGCGATTCTTTTATCCAAACCCCGAAGGAGCGCCCCACCTCCTGCCAAAAATATGCCTCTTTGAACTATATCTGTTAAAAGTTCAGGGGGAGTTTCTTCCAAAATTTCCTGGATAGCAGTAATCATTTGTGTAATAACAGGGGTTAAAGCTTCCCTAATTTCAGCAGCTGAAACCCTTAATGATTTTGGCAACCCGTTTGATAAATCCCTGCCTCTTATCACCGTTACCATATCCTCCTTACTGCCTAAAGGATAAGCAGAGCCTATTTCCATTTTTACCTCTTCTGCAGTCCTTTCCCCAATTAAAAGCCCATACCTGGTGCGCATATAGTTGATGATTTCCTCATCCAATTCATCTCCTGCAACCCGCAAAGACTTATTTATTACCATCCCGCCTAAAGATATTACTGCTATTTCTGTAGTTCCCCCGCCAATATCCACAATCATATTCCCTTCTGGCTCTTCAACCGGCAGCTTGGCGCCAATGCTTGCTGCCATTGGTTCTTCAATAAGGTATGCTTCCCTGGCCCCTGCAGACAAACAGGCATCCTGCACAGCCCTTCTTTCTACCTCAGTTACCCCAGAAGGAATACCAACCACCACCCTGGGCCTGGGAACCTTGGGAAAAGAAAAAAAGCCCTTGCCAGGGTTTTCATGAACTTTGTGAATAAAATACCGCAAAAGAGCTTCTGTAGTATCAAAATCAGAAATTACCCCATCCCTTAAGGGCCTCACAGCTTCTATTGCTGCAGGGGTTCTGCCTATCATTCTTTTGGCTTCAGTCCCAATTGCTAAAACTTGTCTTGTTTTTTTATGGAGGGCAACAACAGTCGGTTCGCGGATAACAATACCTTTACCTTTTACCAAAACCAGAGTATTAACAGTACCCAAATCTATACCAATATCGCAAGATAACAATTCCCATATTTTCCCAAACATGAGGGGAGTTTAACATAGAAGTGGCATTGACTTAAATACCTTATAAGAGTATAAATATTTTATGACAAATCGTGTAGAAGCAGTAAAGAATTATTTGGTTTCAGCTGCAGACAGAGCAGTAGGTTTTTCCGGAATTAAAGAAGTATTGGGACAAGCTACTAAAAGAGGTCAGGAAAAATTTAATCAATCTAGCGTTATTGAAATGATCGGAGTTATTATGATCGGGGTTAGCTTTCCAGCAGCCACAAGAGCAGTCATAAGTCTTGAGAAACGCCTCCCAAAAGACCCTATGCAGAGACAACTCTACATGATGGCACCAATGCTTCCTCCGTTATTATTAGATGCATTCATTAATACATCTTTAATTGGTGCAGCTATCCCCTCATCTGAATTTATTGGACCCAATAACCCTATTGGATTGCTAATACATAATCCCATGGAAGCAACTGCTTTTAGACTAGCTGCTAATGCTGTAACTCACTCAGGAATCGACTTTGCTAGTGCTGTAGCAAATAGAATCAGACCTACCAAACCAAACAACTCGATTGTAGCTACATAAAACTTTCTCTTGATCCTCAAAGATATTTTCTGCTAACATAAAAATATATCTTAATTTTCTATGAATAACTTTTGTCATTCTGAATAAATAAGAGCTTTTCCAGCAATCACTGGAAAGATTCTAAACAGACAAAAACTATGAATTTTAAGATATTATTTTCAGAACACTTCCGCACCCCTCTGATCTGTTTTAGCGGGATCATCCTGTATTTAATTTTAAAGCTTTTGGGCATTTCCTTTGTGGCAGACATAATTATTATCCTTGTTACTATTTTAGGAAGCTACCAGTTATTTTGGGAATCTTTTAAGAAGCTTGCTGCCAGACGTTTTGCCATAGACTACATTGCCATTTTAGCAATTTCAGTTTCCCTTTATACCCATGAATTTTTAGTGGCTGCAATTTTGGCTTTGATGGTCTCCACAGGCAGAACTTTGGAAAGCTATGCTGTTTCCCAAGCCAAAAAATCTTTAACTGGCCTTATTGAAAGGATTCCCAATGAAGTTTTACTTTGGGAAAAAGGCAAAGCAGGAGAAAAAATACAAATTAAAGAGGTTAAAATTGGCCAGCAGATTTTTATAA
Organism: Patescibacteria group bacterium; assembly: GCA_023380995.1. The sequence continues at coordinate 10,661 of JAMCTD010000087.1, read as the reverse complement.
GAAAGGGTGAAGTTATTCCTTTGGATGGGAAATTAATCTCGGAAGTGGGCCAAACTGATGAATCATCCCTTACCGGTGAACCGTATTTTATAGATAAAATCGAGGGAGATATTTTAAGGTCTGGTACTGTTAACATTGGTAACCCAATAGTTTTAGAAGTCACCAAAACTGAAGGAGATTCTACTTATAATAAAATTATTGAACTGGTTAAAAAAGCTCAGGAAGAACAATCTCCTTTTGTCAGGCTTGCTGACCGCTATAGCACTGTTTTTACAATTGTAACCCTTATTATTGCCGCCTTTGCCTTATTTGCTTCAAATTTTGATTTAACCCGGGTTTTGTCTGTTTTAGCCATTGCCACACCTTGCCCGCTTATTATTGCCACTCCAGTTGCCCTGTTGGGCGGAGTAAACTGCGCTGCCAAAAAAAGGATTATTGTCAAAAAGCTGGCCAGTTTGGAAAACTTAGCCAAAGCAGATACTGTTATTTTTGACAAAACAGGGACTATTACTTTAGGCAAACCCAGGTTAACAAAAATACAAATTACCACCAAAGAGTTTGATCAAAAGCAAATATTGGCAATTGCAGAAAGCTTAGAGAGAAATTCACTTCATCCTTTGGCCAAAGCCATTGTGGTTTCAGCCCGGGAAAGCAAAGCCCCTACACTCCATGCCACTAAAATAGAAGAGGTAATAGGCCAGGGAATTTCAGGAATGGTGGGAAAACAAAGGTTTACTATTGCAAAGGTAAAAAATGATGTGGGCATGACAATAGAACTTACCTCAAAAGGGAAAAGTTTGGCCATTTTTACTTTTGAAGATGAACTAAAACCAGATTCCAAATCAGATTTTGCCAAACTTAAAGCTTTAGGTTTAAAGCTTTTGATATTTACCGGAGATAAACAAGATGCTGCAGAAAAAATTGTTGAACAACTGGGTTTAAATATTGAACTTAGGACCCAAATGTCCCCTGAGCAAAAACAGGATGGGGTAAAAGAGCTGCAAAAAATGGGCAAAACAGTGGCTATGATTGGGGATGGGATCAACGATGCTCCCTCACTTGCTTTGGCTAATGTAGGATTGGTGTTTTCCAATGAGGAACAAACTTCTGCCTCAGAAGCAGCAGATATTGTGTTTTTAGGAGGGGATTTTTCCCAAGTTTCCACCTCTTTGCAAATTGCCAAAAGAACTATCAAAATTGCTTTGCAAAGCATTCTGTTTGGGATTGGTTTAAGCACAGCAGGAATGGTTTTTGCCTCATTTGGTTTTATCCCACCCATCTTTGGGGCAGGGCTTCAGGAAGCAATAGATGTGGCAGTAATTATAAATGCCCTAAGAGCCAGTAGATAATTAAAAATTTCCTTCTAAGATTATTAAGCTTGTTTGTAGCCCTGAAGAGTAAAGGTAGGTTTTTGGGAACCATTAGTTCTAGATCTGACTATGGATAAGTATTGCGTACTTTTAGTACTGTCCAAATTTTCAAAAATTAACACCTTTGCGTTAATACCTTCTGTAGATTGATTTCGCAATACCCATTCCTCTCCAATAACATACTGTCCATTTGAAATATCGTAGCTAGTAGCTATAGCCAACCTACCAACTGGCTGATTATCTGTAGTTCTAATATGATCTTTAATGATGATGCCTGTCTTATCCAGTGCACCTAATTTACTTCCCTGTAATAAAATCATTACCCCTTCTGTAAGCGGGTCAGAGGAAATTCCGGCAGGAATTAACTTCAAATCATCAGGAGCATATCTAACAGTCCAACGGTTTAAGGAAGGTACAGATGCTGCAAGCCCTAAGGTATTACGAGTTTCTAGCGACTGGCGGTATGCAAAATCTTTTTTTTGAGCTGTTGGACCACTAGAATTATCAATCACAGACCATACAAGACTCCCTCCCCCCGCTACTAAAACCGTAGCAATCCCCCAACCGATTACATTCCCAAGCAACTCCCTTCTACTTATCTTCCGCTCCTCAAGAACTTCTTGCCATTTTTCTGATTTTTCTCTCAAGGGTACTACTAATTCATCAATCTTCCCCAATAGAACACCCACTTCATCTAATGACACACCTTGTGAAAGTCTTCCGACATTACCTGAACGTCCAGCAGCAAATCTAAGAAGTTCACGGGCATTCTCTAAGTCTTCAGGGGTCATTCTCTTGTAAATTTCTTCTTCGGTTAATACTTTTATTTCAGTTATCCCGGGTCTTTCTTTAGTATGCATCTTGAAGTGAATATAACACTGCTTAAAATAAAAATCAATATTTTCTATAAGATTAAAGCCCTGTTGAATACTTGCTTCAAAACCCTGCTGTCTGTTAGGATAATCTTTGATGTTAAGCAAAGTTATTTCCTATTCCTTTTACCTGCTTTTTGCCTTAGTCCCTCTGTTTTGGACATCTGTTAACTATGAACTTTTTGAATATAACAAAATGATGTTAACTTATGGATTTACTGTGATTATCACTGGAGCCTGGCTTCTAAAAATGCTAAATGAAAAACAATTGCTGATTAAACGTACTCCCTTAGACATCCCACTTTTATTATTTTTAGGTGCAAATATCCTCTCTACCATTTTCTCCATGGACCCGCACACCTCAATTTGGGGATATTATTCCAGATTAAATGGTGGGCTCTTATCACTTATTGCTTACCTTCTTTTATATTGGGCTTTTGTTTCCAACATGGACTTTAACAAAGTTAAAACTACCCTTAAATTTGGCCTGGCTTCCGGGTTTTTAATCTCTTTATGGGCAATCTTGGAACACTTTGGGGTTTCTTTTTCTTGTGTAATTTTAAGGGGTGATTTTAATGCCACTTGTTGGATACAGGATGTCCAATCCAGGGTTTTTGCTACTTTAGGCCAACCCAATTGGCTGGCAGCTTACCTGGCTATGCTGATCTTCCCTGCTTTCTATTTTTTCCTGACAGCTTCCAGCAAAAATCAGCGTATTGCATATTACATCTCCCTTATCACCTCTTATTTGGCTTTTACTTTTACTTACTCCAGGGGCCCAACGTTGGGACTGATTGGAGGCATGGTAGTTTTTCTCTTAGGTTGCCTTTTCTGTCATCCTGAGTCTGCCAAAGGCGGACGAAGGATCTTCCATGATCTGGGAGGATTCTTCACTTCGTTCAGAATGACAAGGGTAGCTGGAGTATTGATTTCTTTCCTGGTTATTAATCTGCTTTTTGGCTCAGCTATCACTTCCTTTAGATTAATTTCTAAATATGCTGCTCCAGTCAGGCCTGGCATCTCTATTGCTTCTACCCCAGCTTCAGTAGGCACCCAGCTGGAAAATGGAGGGACTGAATCAGGCCAAATCAGGTTAATTGTCTGGAAAGGAGCTTTAGATATTTTCAAAAATTACCCAATTTTTGGTTCAGGACTGGAAACCTTTGCTTATTCTTATTACCAATACCGCCCAGCTTCTCACAATCTAACTTCAGAGTGGGATTTCTTATACAACAAAGCACACAATGAGTACCTTAATTATTTGGCCACTACAGGTTTAGTGGGTATTGGCACTTATATGTTAGTAATCCTAATCTTTATTTTTTGGTCAGTTAAAAAGTTCATAGGTAAACAAACAAAGGAAAAGCTTTTAGTAATCTCACTTCTTGCAGCATACATCTCTTACCTAATTTCCAACTTTTTCCTTTTTTCTGTGGTGATTATTGCCATCTTTTTCTATCTTTTTCCAGCGCTAATCTTTATAGCAACAGAGTCTGCCAAACCACTAAAACTACCTAAAATTTTCAATTATCCATTATCAATTGTCAATTTAATTTACCACAGGCCTTTTTATATCAAATCTGTTAAAACCATTGTGATCTTGGGTACTTTTTATTTGTTATATTCTGTCTTTCAACTTTGGTATGCAGATACACTTTTTGCCAAAGGAGAAAATGCCCTGTCAGCAGGTAATGCCGGTGCCGGGTATAATTTAATTTCATCAGCTGCTGAATTAAATCAAGGTGAACCTTTTTATAAATCAGAGCTTGGTTTGGCAGCAGCCCAAGGAGCAGCCAGTCTTGCAGAAACTGATGCTACTTTATCTGCTGATTTAAAAAATATTGCCCTTATCCAAACTAACCAGGCTTTAAAAACCAGTCCTAAAAATGTCTCATTTCTGAGGACAGCTATCAGGACTTATTTTGCCCTAACTTTAGTTGATAAAAGTTACTTTGATAAAACCTTACAAACATTGGATTTAGCCATAAAATTTGCCCCCACTGATCCTAAACTTTACTATAATAAAGCCCTTATTTTGAGTAGCGTAGACAGAAAAGATGAAGAATTAAAAGTGTTACAACAAGCCATAGAATTAAAACCCAATTATCAAGAAGCCATAGCTCAACTAAAAGAAGCCACTAAATCCAGCAAGACCAAATGAAATCAGTTTCTAACATCATTGCTGAGACTAAATTCAAAAACCGGCCTAAAAACATCTCAAAAGAATTTCAAATGTATGGCGTTTATTTGGCAGAAACCCTGCAAGATACTAAACATTATTCACTTTATATTAAACTGGCAAAAAACTTAGACCGTAATATTTTAGAAGAAGCCTTAAATTTTACCAAAGGTTATTATGAGGCAAAAAGCAAGGCTAGAATATTTATGTGGAAGCTAAAAGAATTAAAAGAAAGTAATCATTAAAAAACCAAAAAATATTAACTCAGGAGCCTTTTTGTAACATTTTTGGTACAATTGTGCTTATGAAAGTTGTTAAAGCACCTGATCAAAAACTTAGAGTTCAAACTAAACCCATTAAAAAGATTAGTCCAGGATTAGTTCAAACCCTAAAAGATATGGTTAAGCTTACCAAAACCTTTAAGGATCCTGAAGGGGTGGGACTGGCCTCCACCCAAGTAGGACTTGATGGGAGCTTTTTTGTGGCTAAGAATGGGGAAGAGTTTATGTCTGTAATAAACCCTAAAATTATTTATAAATCCAAAAGGACAAAAAAATATTTTGAAGGGTGCCTGTCTGTTCCCAATATGTGGGGTGAAGTTAGAAGGTTTACCAATATTAAAGTTTCTTATCAGGACACCAGTGGTAAAACCATAACCACACCCCTAAGGGGCTTACTAGCCTGGATTTTTCAACATGAAATAGATCATCTAAACGGGGTGTTATTTTCAGACAGGGTGTTAGAACAAAAAGGTAAGTTTTATAAATACACAGGCAAAGACCAAACAGGCACAGATATGTTTGAGGAGGTAACCCTTTAGGGTCAATCCCAGACTTGAAGATCGGTTAATATATGAAACAGCTAACCATTCTTTTTCTTGGTACGCCTGACTTTGTTCAACCCATTAAAGACACGCTTGCCCAACACTTTACTTTGGTTGATTCTTTAGAACAAGCAGATTTAGGGGTAGTGGCAGCTTATGGGAAAATACTAACACCAGAAGAACTGACTAAACCAAAATATGGCTTAATTAATGTTCATCCTTCCCTTTTGCCCAAATATAGAGGACCTTCGCCTATCCAACAAGCTATCTTAAATGGAGATAAAATTTCCGGCATTACTATTATCAAAATGGATGAGGAAGTTGACCACGGACCCATAATTTATCAACAACCTTTAGAGCTTTCTGACAGTGATAATTTTGACACATTGAGTAAAAAAATGTTCCTTGAGACTACCAAGGTTTTACCTAAAATTATTGATGATTTTGTGTCAGGAAAAATAACACCAAAAATACAAGATGATACCCAAGCTACTTACTGTAATAGATTAACCAGGGAGAGTGGTTATTTTGATATTGATAACCCCCCTAGTCCTGAAACTTTAAATAAAATGATCAGGGCATATTACCCTTGGCCAGGAGTTTGGACTAAATGGTCCCTCTCCCGTCATCCTGAGCGATTAGCGAAGGATCTCAAAATTATCAAATTCTACCCAGGAGGAAAAATCCAAATGGAAGGCAAAAAAGCTATACCAATAAAAGATTTTTTAAACGGTTATCCTAATTTTCCGCTCACTTTACTGTAGCATCCATTTAATAACTTACTGAAACTTCATTTGAATAAACTCCGCACTTTCCACCTAAATACTCACAAACCCTGAAGTAGTAAGTTTTTCCGCTTAAACCCTCAATAATATCGTCTCTTTTACCTGGTTCGCTGTAATAATGGTATTGATCACCCTCCCTGGTTGGATATACCGGTCCAGAATTTGACCCCCAAACCACCTTAAAGCCTAGAGGTGAATTACCATCAATACTCCAAGTCACCCGAGCTTTACCGCCATCCTGTTTTTCCACATTTATAGATATACTCTTTACCTGACCTGATGAAACACTAGAAGTACTGCCTGTTGGCACAACTGTTACATCATTTGAATAAGTGCTCACCTTACCGTCTGTACCATAAACCCCAACTCTGAAGTGATACGTTTTACCTGCTGTTAAGCCTCCTATTTCATGGGTTCTATCCGAAGCATTTTTATAAGTGCAATTATCACCAGGATAAGCAGGATTTTCATGCTCAGAGTAACAAGCCTTAAAACCATTTGAGGAATCTCCTGTCCATTTCATCAAAGCCCCGTTGTTTTTAGCTTCAACTGTTAAATTAAGCGCTGGGGAACTGGTTGTAGTTTTAGTTTCTACCGCTTTTGGCTTAGGAGTTAAGGTTGGGGCAACAGTGGGTGCTGGAGTAGGAGCAAGTATTAGAGAAGAGGTTGCTGCCTTATTCAAAGCTTGGTCTATAGCACCAAAAGCTTCTTTTGTACTTGTTTTAGTAGTTTGATCAACAGCCTCTTGAGCTAATTTTGAAGATTCATTAAGATTAGGAGGAGAAAAAAGCTTATTGTTGATAACAAAATATGTTCCAAAAACAGAACCTCCAATTAAAACTAAACCCAAAAGTAATAAAACTAAAGCAGAACCTTTTTGTTGGAAATCTTTTGGATAGGACATATATTAACCATGCCAAAAATCCTCTAGTTTTTCAAGTAGCTAATTAGTAGTTAAACTGAAGCAGCAGGAGCTGAAGATTCCACTGGTTTATTTGTAACTTGAAAAGGTTTTTTAACTACCCTTAAACACTTTGTACAATATTTTTGCCCTTTAAAAGTATGGAGGTTTGGTCTTTGTGTTCTTTTGTGGATTGGAGCCCGAAGAGCCCATGTGCCACCAGCTCCGGAGGAACCTTTTTTGTGCCTAGAGAATGATGAAATATGTTTAGTTTTTCCGCACCTTACGCATACCAACATGTGGTACACTATAACACATGCCTGAATTTTTTGCACTATCTATCATAATCCTGCTTTTTTCAGTCATTGTACATGAAGTAATGCACGGAGTTATGGCTTTAAAATTTGGGGACCATACAGCTGAGAGGGCTGGCAGATTAACCTTAAACCCTATCCCGCACATTGATCTTTTTGGCACAATTTTACTGCCGGCGCTTCTAATCTTTACCGGCTCCCCTATATTATTTGGTTGGGCCAAACCTGTGCCTGTTAACCCTTTAAATTTTTCCAATTTAAGAAAAGGCGAGCTATTAGTTTCTGCAGCTGGAATTTTAGCCAATTTTAGCCTGGCTATTATTGCAGCTTTAATCTTCCATTTATTAAATGCCCTGCCCCAAACTTTCCCCTCTCTTTTAGGCTCACTTTTACGTTTTACAGTTACAATCAACTTAATATTAGGCATTTTTAATCTTTTCCCCATTCCTCCTTTGGATGGATCAAAAATACTCCTGTCACAACTTCCTTATAATTTAGCTCGGTCTTATCAAAGGATTGAGCCTTATGGGTTTTTGATCCTGTTAGTTTTACTGATGGTGCCTTTGGGTAATGGCTCTTTGCTTCAAACTATCCTGGGCTTTTTTGTAGGGATATTATCTAAACTTTTAGGATTCTAACTTATTTCAAAACAAATATTTCTTAATTTAGGACTATCTACTCTCAACAAGAAAAACTTCATGGATTAATCGCTGATAAAACCATTTACCTCGTTGGTAATCAAACCCATAATTGCTTTTTGTATCATAGCCAGAACCTATTGCAAGCTGAAAATCCGGCTGGCCAGACTGCAGTTTTGCTGTCCTTGCTTCACATGTTTTTCTCTCTTTTCTATCCTCTAAATATTGTTGAATGTTGCCAATAATGGGAATTGTCCTCCTAAAACTCCCTCCTGAAAGCCTCTCTGATCGTAGCTTTACTACTTGTATTTGTTCAGCTAATTCCTGATCTATTACAGCCCTTCTACCATCGATTCTATGTTGAAGAGCAGGAGGAAGCTGTAGATCTTCTTCTAAGGCACTTTTTAGATATTCAGGGTAAGAAACTTCTCCACCTTTAAAAGAATCAACTTGGATACGTAAGCCCACTGCATAACCTAAATCACTAACAGCAGCAGCTAGATTAAAATTCCAATTGTCAGTTAATACGAGATTTAAAGTTGTGTTTACTGAGTGATAAGTTGCAACTATGGGATTCTTCCTTTCAACTCCTGCATCTTTTATTTGGGTTAAAAAATCCACGAGCGAAACAGCTTGAGTACGTAGTGCCCTAGGGTAGTAACGACACCCCCAATCCAATTGAGCATCTTCAAGCTCAAGTACACCGCTTTCTAAAAGGGCCATTTCTTTACAATTAGCCATAACAATTAAATATTTTAACAAAAAAGCATTAATTCGTCAATTATAGGCCATAAAAAGTTTTAGCAGTAATGATCTCATAACCTTTCTTCGCCTTCATCCCCCTGAGAGGGCGTGGTTTTGGCGAAACGGTTATCAATGTAAGAATTTAGGTTCAGAGGCCTTGACAAAATCATTGTTTTAGTATTAGTATTAAATTATCCTAAAGGCAATAAAGTAGATGGCCTAAAGGACTGCCCTAGATAATCGGGCTGGTATTAAAAACACCAACACCGTTATTAAAGGGGATTTCGAAAGAATCCCTACTTAGCACGTTTAAAGCCAAAATATTTTTCTTCACTGATTTGTAACTTTCAGGGAGTTTGAAGTTGGTGTACCAGAAATGGCACGCCACAGAACACCCACCTTAGGTTTCCTGAGGAAGAAATTTGGCTGTCGGCTAAAGTAGGGAGAAATTATCTGTTTTATTTTAGTTTTTTGGAAGATCCCATTCCGCTAAACTGATATGTGGCGGATCTTCCAATTTTCTCCAAGCCTCTGTTTAATTTTCCACCAATTTGTTAAAATTACCATAAAGCGCCGATGTAGCTCAGAAGTAGAGCAGTGCTTTTGTAAAGCAAAGGTCGGGATTGCGAAATTCCCCATCGGCTCCCATTTATAATCTATACTGATTCCGGTAATTATGAAGTTTTATTTACTCTTTTGAGGATTTTTTTCCAGGCAATTTTGCCTAAGAAATAAAGAATTAAAAGGCCTATTATTTCTATGGCAATTGAACCTATTTTGGAAAAATGGTTACTAAATATCCCTTCCAAATTATCAGATAACCTTTGGGTTAAAGAAACCCAAAATGTATAACTTATTAATCTGCCTATAAAAAATGATATGGCCAAAGGTTTTATTTTTACTTTTGCCAATCCTGCTGCAATAAAAACATGGTTTGAAGGAATTGGTAAAAATGCATAAGCTATCACCAGTGGGATGGTAAGTTTTTTGTGGCTATTTAAATATTCTCCAATACTGTCATAGTTTGACTTTGAATCTTCTGATAAAAATCTTCTAAAATATTTTTCTGATAACTTTGCCAAGAGAATACGTCCCAAAGTTGCAAAACTGGCTCCAAGTAGAACAACAGGAATTATTTGTAGATCATATTTTGTAACAAAAAATGCCAAAACTGTCCAAGTTGGAGGCATAAAAGCAGGAATTACATTTATCCCAAAAACTAAAGTCGCCAAAAGCACATAATTTACTAAAAACATATCCATAGTTTAACAGATCCTACAGTAAAAATTCTTTTAACCAAATTCCTAGATAATTACAGAAGGAGTTTATGTCATTAAACAAACTCTTCACCAGTTTCTTTATTTTTTATTTTGATCTCTCTTCCCTGACTTCTGATATTCACAATCTTTCCATCTAAATAACCTGGCTGAAACATGGGATAAATAATAGTTAATTTTGATCTTCTCATAGCTTTAACATCTCCATGGGCTAAAATTCCACCTCCATCATAGAAAATATAACCATTGGGTTCTTTATCAATTTGTAATCTCATTGGATTAAAATCGTGAAGGTCTGCCAGATATAGAATAGGAAGAGTTGACTTTGGTGAAGAAATACTGTCTGAAATCACTTCATAATCCTCACCTTCTTCGCCCGTAACTCCTATAACAGCAGGCACCCATGGACCTCCTACATGAGAGTCAAAAGAAAAATCAGCAAATTGTACCTTTCTAAAGGGACGTACTTGAAAAAGCATAGGGGGACATAAACCAAATTCAATCTGATAAGCCCAATTTGGATCCATTTGAGGTAAGGATGCAATAGAGTCATGCCAGCCAAAAACTCTTCTCAAATCCTCCTCTATCTCGGGAGTTAAGTCCACTAGATTTCTATATGAGTTTCCAAATGTACTCAATCCTCTTTTAGGTGAATAGGTTAATGTTGCTCTGCAATCAGGGACAGCGCTATCTCTTATAGTTGTAAGATAAAAATCTGACCTATTTGGATGCTTGATAAAAGTCCCAATGGTTATATT
>JAMCTD010000086.1 GCA_023380995.1 Patescibacteria group bacterium | reverse complement strand
TAATGTGAGAACTTATCCGATGGGTGATAAAACTGCCCATCTTGTGGGGTTGGTAGGAGAAATCTCTCAAGAACAACTACAGGCACCAGAATTTAAGAATTATCATCCCGGAGATGCTATTGGCAAAATGGGAGTAGAAGCACAGTATGAAAAATTATTAAAAGGAGTAGACGGGGGGGGAAATTATCGAGGTGGACTCTTTAGGCCGTAAAATCAGGACCTTAAGGCAAAACCCGCCTATTCCCGGACAAAATATTTATCTTGCGTTAGATGCATCTTTACAAGAAAAACTCTACGGGTTGGTGAAAGAAAGTCTGGGTAAATCAGAGAGTTGTTGTGGTGCAGCAGTGGCTTTGGACCCTTCGGATGGTAAAATTTTGGCGCTGGTTTCCTTGCCTTCTTTTGATCCAAATTTATTCACGCAAAATCAAGACGATAGTGCCATAAGTGAGATTTTCTCGCGCATAACTGCTCCAATACTAAACAGGGTAATAGGCGGGACGTACCCTCCTGGTTCAACTTTTAAGATAGTAACATCATTGGCAGCCCTTGCATCTGACAAGATAAACGCTGATACCACTTTTGAAGATAAGGGAGAGATGTTTTTGGGGCCATACCGGTTTACCAATTGGTATTTTAATCAATATGGGAAAGTAGAAGGTTTTGTAAATTTGACAAAGGCTTTGATGCGTTCCAATGATACTTATTTTTATAAAGCTGCCCAAATTATTGGTGAAACTAGCTTGGCAGATTGGGCTAAAAAATTATATTTGGGCAAAAAGTTAGAAATTGATCTGCCTGGAGAGGAAACAGGGCTTATCCCTGATAATGATTGGAAGCAAGAAAACTATGACCAACCTTGGTATCCAGGGGATACTTTGCATATGTCAATCGGACAAGGGTTTGTTTTATCAACACCTTTGCAAATTTTAGGCATTACTTCTTATATTGCTGCAGATGGCATTTTATATAAACCAGAAGTTTTGTTAAATGAAAAACCAAAAATTTTGGCTTCTAATTTATTACCAAAAGAGCAGATAAATTTAATAAAGGAAGGTTTAAAATTAGTTCCAAAAGAAGGAGGAACTGCCTGGCCATTTTTTGCTTTTCCCATACCCACAGCTGGTAAAACTGGCACAGCAGAATATGGTGATAAGGGTAAAACACATGCCTGGTATACATCATTTGCACCGGTAGATGATCCTAAAATTGCTTTAACAGTTTTAATTGAAGGCGGAGGGGAAGGGTCAAGTGTGGCTGCCCCAATTGCCAAGGAAGCTTACAGGTGGTATTTTTCCCCAGATAAAAATAGGTTAATAAAAGATCTTTATACTGCCACGGATTCAGGTAAAACTTTGGGTGAGTGATATATAATAAAATTGTTTCGCAGTAGGTAATGATAAACATTCCATATTTATTAGCACTCCATTCTATTGATGGCTTGGGGCCAATCAGGCTTGGGGCAATTTTAGATTATTTTAAAGATCCAAAATTAGCTTGGGAGGCAAACTCTGAAGAGATTAGGGCAGTTGGAATTCCACAATCAACTGTCCAAAGGTTAGTGGAAGCAAGAAAAAGCTTAAACCCTCAAAAGTATGTGGAGGAAATTAAGAGATCTGGTATTAATTGGATTACTATTTTTGATAAGGATTACCCTAAACTTTTGGCCCAAATTTATGATCCCCCAACTGTTTTATATTACAAAGGTGATTTAGAAAGTTCCAGCTTAAAACCTATTGCTGTAGTGGGAACCAGAAAAATTACAGGTTATGGCAGGGCAGCCACAGAACAATTTACCAAGGGTTTGGTTGGGGCTGGTATGACAATTATTTCAGGGCTGGCCCGGGGGGTAGATTCGCAGGCGCACCTTACCACTGTTTTGGAAAAAGGTAAAACAATTGCAGTGCTTGGAGGAGGCTTAAACAACATTTTCCCGCCGGAAAACAGAGGGTTAGCAGAAAAAATTGCCTCTGGTTTTGGAGCCGTTATTTCAGAATTTCCTCCAAATTATCCATCTTTGCCAGGAAATTTTCCAGCCAGGAACAGGATTATTTCAGGACTCTCTTTGGCAGTTTTAGTAATAGAGGCAGCTTCGGATTCCGGCTCGCTGATTACGGCAAAGCTAGCTTTGGAACAGGGACGCGAGGTTTTTGCTGTACCAGGGCCAATTACCTCTTCTTTATCCAAAGGCCCAATTGATTTAATCAGGCAGGGGGCAATATTGTTTAGAAAAAGTGTAGCTGCACTTGTAATCAGTATTACAGTTATAGCTATAAAAAATAGCACTCGTTTGGGCATGGGTTTACTTAATACTTCTTGCAGTATATCCCAGCTCCAATGTTTACAACAAGTCCTGAAATTTCCATCTTTAAAAGCAAAGCAGAAATCTTTGGAGAAGGAAGGTTTAAACTCCTGCCAATTTCATCAATATGCCTGTTTTCATTATCTAAACATCCCAGCACTTTTTGTTCTTCTTCTGAAAGACTTATTTCACTTTTCACTTTGCACTTTTCACTTTGCACTTTACTTATTCCCAACTCTTCCAATACTTCGCTTGGATTAAATACAGCAATAGCCCCCTGCCTGATTAAATCAATTGGGC
>JAMCTD010000085.1:5428-9321 GCA_023380995.1 Patescibacteria group bacterium | reverse complement strand
CAGCTATCAGTCATCAGACAAATCAGAAGAATCTGAAAGCTGAAGACTGACGACTGAAGGCTATATTAGTCCTTCTTCTATATCAAAATTCGCATAAACCTTCTGCACATCATCCAGCTCTTCTAATTTCTCTGTAAATTCCATCACTTTTTGTGCTGTTTGGGGATCCTTAACTTCAATTAGTGTATTGGGTTTTAGCACTACCTCTTGTGATTCTACCCCATACCCTGCCTGAGTAATTTTATTACTCATAGTATTTAACTCTGGGCTTTCCACATATACTAAATACTTCCTTATCCCGTCTTCTTCAAAACTTTCTATATCTTCTGCCCCTAAATCAATTAGTTCCAAAGTCTCTTCTTCCTCACTTTGAACTTTAAGCTTTGAACTTTTAACTTTTATCTCCCCTTTCCTTGCAAACAATTGTAATTTTTCCTTGCAAACATATACGAAACACTTCCCTGCCCGGCTAATGCCCCTCCACTTCGGTCAAAAATATTTTTAACCTCCTGTAAGGTACGCAGTTTATTGTCGGTTACCCCTTCTACTATAAAACCTACCTTTCCAGGCCCAAATCCTTCATAAACAACCTCTTCCAGTGTTTGACCAGGCAACTTACCCAAGCCTCTGTCAATTGCCCTTTGCACATTATCTTTAGGCATATTTACAGCTTTTGCTGCATCCATAACCACTCTCAACCTGGGGTTTGATTCCGGGTCCCCTGCCCCTCCCAGTTTCACAGCAATAGTAATAGCATTGGCAAGCTTGGTAAAAGTCTGACCCCGCTTAATGTCTGCTACTCCTTTTTGTCTTTTGATGGTTGACCACTTTGAATGACCGCTCATAATTACTAGATATTAACGTTTAAGGTATTGTTTTTCAAGCAGAAGAAAACAAGCTTAAGTAAGCAAAGATAATCCGAAATATTGACAACTGTCATTGTTTCTATCTATACTTCTTCACTTAGATGGACTCTTCCGAATCTTCAAGTCTTTACCAGCAAGCAATAGAGGCAGCATTAGATTTGCGCTGGGAAGAAGCCTTGAAAATCAATAAAAAAATAATAAAATTGGATCCGCAAAATGTTGACGCTTTAAACCGTCAGGGCAAAGCTTATATGGAACTTGGCAAAACTAATTTGGCAAGGAAATCTTACTCAGAAGTTTTAAAAGTTGATCCTTATAATCCTATTGCTTTAAAAAACCTGAAGATTATGAAATCCTTTAAATGCAACGGACAAGCTGCTTTTCCGTGTAACCAGACTAAACTTTCCCCGTCGTTGTTTCTGCAGGAACCCGGAAAAACTAAAATTGTAAGTTTAATGAAAGTGGCTGAACCTCAGAAACTATCCCAGGCTTTTTGCGGAATGAAGGTGGAAATGGCTGTTAAAAATAGAAAAATTACAATCATTGATCCAAACGGCAATTATTTAGGAGTTTTACCGGATGATATTAACCATAATTTAATCAGGCTTTTTAAGGGAGGCAATAAATATGACCTGTTTGTCAAATCAATCAGGGTAAACAGCTTATCGATCATTATTAAAGAAACCTTTAGAAGTAAGCGGTTTAAAAATCAACCATCCTTTTTGGAATACTCCAATACCAGCCCCGCAACAAGCATCCTAACTTCTTTTGATAGCAATGCTGATGAAGATTCTGAAGAGGAAGAAGAACAAGAACTCTAAACCTTCAAAAGATTTATAACTCCCTGCGTATCTACAAGCGGACCCTTAGTATCCTGACCT
This sequence comes from Patescibacteria group bacterium, assembly GCA_023380995.1. The sequence goes on along the minus strand of JAMCTD010000085.1, from coordinate 7,574 downwards.
AAACTCCTAAGGCGGTAAAAACCCATCATCTGTTCACTTGAATAAGGCCGGGGAACTTTTACAAGTCCGCCTATTTTGAAATTTTGAAACATATCTGCAAGCTGTTTTTGCCTGATTGGATCCTGAGAGTAAGCTACAGCCCTAATTTGAGTCTGAAAAGAATCCTCTTTGCCGCCCTTTGCGCTAAACACTACCTGCCAAAAAAATTGATCCTGTTGGGTAAGTTCCGGGAGGTTTTCAAACAAATTATCAACACTTTGTGGATCTAATTTATTACTGTTTTTTACACCCATCTCCCAGACTAAAACATCTTTATTATTTAGATTTAAACTATAATCCTCCAGCTCCAAAAGATTTAACTTATCAGTAAATTGACCCAGAATTTTTTTGGGACCAAAGATAGTAAGGGCAGCCTGTTTACCCTTAAAAAGTCTTTCAAAACTCACTATTAGGCCTTTTCCAAGTGCGGTATTTTTAAGGGAATCTAATAAATCTTTATCAAAACTTGCCAATTGGCGTATTAAAAATAAACCATAATCTACCTGGGATTGTTGGGGAGACTGCTGGTAATCCCTCATTGATTGAAGCGCCAAAACAAACGAGATTGCCACCACTATAAAGAAAAGTATTATCCACAAAATCATCTGTTAGAGTAGTCTTCTCCTAAATAAACATTTATTTGGGCACGGGAAGAATCTAAATCCTTAACGTTAATTTTACCTTTTTCTCCTGAAAGAGGCAAACTTTGCTTATCACACTTTGGGTTATCAAAACAATCTAATTGAAATATTTGGCGTAATCTTTTTAAAGTGGCTGAATCTAGCCCTTGTATCTGAGTTTTTTCCAAAGTATCTTTAGCATTTGATGTAATAATAATATTGCCTCCTAAGTTGGTTATTAAACGGGCCCATTTAAGCGCAAGTTGAGGGTGATCAGTTGCATTAAAAACAGCAATGCTTTTATGCTCCGCTACGATAGTAGGATCAGCTAAATCAGATAAAACGCTATCCAGTTTAATAGGATCTGCAGTTAAAATTTGTGTCCCATCCAAAAGATTTTCTTTATTAAACACATTAAGCTGATCTAAATTTAACTCCTTAATCTTATCAAATCTCACAGAAGTTATACCAAGCTTAAGTTTAAATAATTCCCACATGGTTAAATCAGTCTTTAAAACAGATAAGAGGTTAAAACCTGAAAAAGGATTTTTCCGTAAAGTCTCTACTATTTCAAAGGCAGATTTTTTATTCCCCGGCGTGTTTAAATCCAAAAATCCGTCAATGGGAATGCCAAAAAAAGATGTCAGCGTATCTGCAAGCAGCCTGTTCCCTCCTAATTCTTTTTGAGATTGCCCAAGTCTGTATACAGAACCAAGCTGCCAGGATCCAAACCCGTAAGGCACCTCCAAAAAAGTTTCATCAGGAATGTTAATAATTATAATTTTTTCCTCCTTGGGGTTATAAGAAAACAAAGATGTGTGATTGGTGTGGATAATCAAATTGATATTAAATTTACCATCCCAAATATAGCGTTTGTGTGAAGATTGGGACTCCTTCCAGGGGCTAAAAAGGCTCTGGGCAAATTTAACTGCCCAGGAAACAACCAATAATCCTGCTACTGCCGCCAAAATTATCAGGGCCAGCTTGCTTCTTTTTTTTACCTTAGCTTTAAACTGAACATCTTTCCAACTATTCTTTTTGCCGGCAGAGCTTTTTTTCAAAGGAGGCATAATTACAGTTTACTACAAATCGGTTTACACGATTGTAGTTTACTACATTCAGGCCCTTATACAATCGGTTTACGTAGTTGTATCTTGATACAACTAGTTTACATAGTTGTATCTTGACCTGGCAACTACTTATAGTTAAAGTTATTAGAGAAAGGGGGTGAAAGTTAAATGGACAATCCAAATCCAACAGATCCAAATCAAGGTAATATGGGTGGTGGAATGCCTGCAGATTCAGGTATGGGACAAACTACACCACAAACACCAGCAGAACCAGTTATGCCAGAAGCACCAGCTGAACCAACTGCTCCTGTTATGCCTGCTTCAGAACCAGTTTCAGAACCAGTTTCAGAACAACCTGCTATGCCGGCTGACAGCGGAATGGGAGGAGAACAAGGTGTTTGTGGTGTAGTTTGTCCC
>JAMCTD010000085.1:0-5418 GCA_023380995.1 Patescibacteria group bacterium | reverse complement strand
TCCTAAAACCAAACAAGCCCTTAGGAATTTTATCAGAACCAGTTTCAGAACCAGTTTCAGAACAACCTGCTATGCCGGCTGACAGCGGAATGGGAGGAGAACAAGGTGGTGAACAAAACCCAACAGGCGGTGCACCTGTAGTGTAGAAAATTCTTTGCAAAGAATTTGAAATATTAAGGGGGGCTTTTTGGCTCCCCTTAATTTAATAGTCTAACCAGCTAAGTTTTAATTTATCAAGTTTATTTGCCCCGATTGCCTCTCTTATCATTTTTACTAAGTTATTTATAAAATAGACATTATGGTATGTGGCTAAATTGTGATATAGGATTTCTCCTGACATGTATAAGTGGCGAAGATAAGCCTTGGAAAAGTTAAGACAGGTGTAACAATTACAGTTAGAATCAACAGGTTTTTTATCGGAAATAAATTTACTTTGCCTGATATTAAGCGCGAAGCTATTTGCCCTATTGCCGCCATTTCCGGGCGAGATATACAGAGAGCCAAACCTTGCCCGCCTAGTTGGTGCTACACAGTCAAAAAAGTCTATCCCCCGCTCAATTCCATTAAATAAGTCTTCCACCTCTCCAATGCCCAAAAGATGTCTGGGCTTGGTTTCTGAAACTTCTGAAACTACCCATTCCACAATTTTACCAAGGCTCTTTTTATCACCATAAATACCACCAATGGCAATGGCATCAAAGTATTCATCAGTAAATTTGGCAGATCCTACTCTCAAATCCTTGTGTGTTCCTCCATGAACCACTCCATACATTAATTGCTTTTGTTCAAATCCCTTATGAGCCTTAAGACTTCTTAATCCCCACTTTTCTGTTAGTTCTATTGATTCAAGCATTTCTTTTTTAGTGTGCTTGGAAGATTCATGGTCATCAAAGGCCACAATTAAATCAGCTCCAAGTTGGTGTTGGATTTTTATGGATTTTTCAGGGGTTAAGATATGTTTTGAACCATCAATGTGTGACTGGAAAGTCACCCCTTCTTCTGTGATTTTATTTAATCTTGGTCTTTGCTTTTCATCTTCACTTTGCACTTTGAACTTTGCACTTTTCACTACTTTACTTCCCCCATGTTCCAAAGCTACTCCCAGGGAAAATACCTGGAAACCCCCTGAATCAGTCATAATTGGCTTATCCCAACCCATAAACTTATGCAACCCTCCAAACTTCTCTATGAGGTCTGCGCCAGGTCTAAGCATCAAATGGTAAGTATTTGCCAAAATCATCTGGATGCCGATTTCGGTAAGCTCACGGGGCCCTAAAGCCTTCACAGATCCTTGTGTTCCTACTGGATTAAAGTTTGGGGTTTCAATCACTCCATGAGGTGTAGTTAACCTTCCTATTCTGGCTTGCCCATCCTTATGTAAAACCTTAAAATTAACCATATAAATTGCTGTGGGAACCTATTGCTACAAAAATAACTTCACTACCATTTATTTTAAAGATTGCCCGCAAATCACCTGATATATTTAAACTTCTATAACCTAAATATTGCCCCTTCAACGAGTGATTATTCAAAACCGGATCAAATTGGTCTTTTTGAAAAAGTAGGATTCTTTCTTTAAATCTCTCCTGGATATTTTTAGGCAATTTTTTATAATCCTTTTCGAAAGCCTTATTCGAAGATATGATCATAAAGAATCCAGGTACTTTATAAACTCCTTAGCTGTCTTGAACTTAGGAGACATATTGCGATTATGCTTTATATCTTCTTCAACCCTCTCCAATCTTTTTTCCAGTTCCGGAGTCATTTGTGGAATATCAGAAAAAATCACTTCCCTGGTTCTGATAAAATTCCTAAGGGCTGCATTAATTACATCAGACAAGGACAAACCAAGATCTTTGGCTGCCTTTTGGGCATTTTCTTTAACTTCTTTATCAGCTTTAATATGGATTACTGTAGTCATAGTAACTAAAGTATATACAATGGTTATATATTTGTCAACCACAATCAGTTTTCATGATTGTGGTCAACTACGTTCATGTAAGCTGAACGTAGTCAACCCCAAGCTAAGGTTTTTCTGGAGAGTTTTTCCAATTCTATCCTGGGCCTATCTTTAAAATAACTTTTTTCAGATAAGTGTTCCCTTAATATATCAAGCAATAAATCTCCTGCCATAACTTCCGGCAATATACACAAATCCGCTCCTCCTTTATATAAACTTTGAGCCTCTTTGACAGTCTCTGCCCTGACTATTACCGGAACATTAATGCCTCTTAATTTTAAATCCTCCAGCAGGGTTTTATTACCGTTAAGATCAGGGGAAGTAGAAATAATTATTTTAGCCTCCTCCAGGTTTAAAACATCTAAAACCTCAGGATCAGACATATCCCCGAAAATTACCGGTATTTGTTGGGCTAATAAAACTTCAACTTGGTGCGGGTTAAAATCCAAAACAACCAAAGGATGTCTTTCCCTTTTTAAAAACCTCACTATTTCCCCGCCAACCCTGTGCGCCCCTATTACTACAACATGGTCTGATAATTTGGAATCCGGATCTTTTTGCAATATAGGATGTTTTCTTCTTTCAAAAAAAGAAACTGCAAAAGAGACAAATTTATAAATCCTTTGGGAATTGGAAATCATCACTGATGAAGCAACAAACGAAATCACGGAAGATAAGGCAATTACAGTCAAGGTAGGTTGACTAACCAGGCCCATGTTAAATCCTACCAGTAAAATAATTAAGGAAAACTCTGAAACTTGGGATAAATTAATGGCTGTTTGAAACATGGTGTGTTTCCTAAAACCAAACAAGCCAAAAAGCAGCAAAAATATGAGTGGTTTAACAATTACAGCATAAGTTGAAAAGATTAAAATCAAAGGATAAATAGAAAAATTATTTAAAGGAAAACTGACCCTGGTTCCCAGATAAACAAAAAACAAAGCTGTGAAAAAATCCCTCATAGGCTTAATTTTGCCCTGGATTTGAAAATGGTAAGGGGAAGAAGCCAAAGCAACCCCAGCCAAAAATGCTCCTATCATCACTGAAAAACCCATTAACATAGATACTGTGATAAACCCAAAACACCAAGCCAAAGCAGTTAAAAAAAGCAGCTCTCCTGAGTCTGAAACAGCTTTAAACACCCTTCCTAAAATATAACGGTTAATTGCCAAAGCCAAGGCAAAAATAAATATTACTTTAACTGCAAAAATCAAAACCGGTAAAAAATCTTTTCCTAAGTTTGTAATAGACAAGGAAGAAGATAATCCAAGTAAAATTACCACTGCCACTAAATCTTCCAAAAGCAGCACCCCAATAGATAATTTTCCATATAAGGATGTCAGATCCTTTCTATCAAGCAGAAGCTTAGTTCATGGATTAATTGAGGAAAAGGACAAACCAATACCCATGTATATTGCTTCCCTGGTGCTAAAACCAAAACTTTGGGCAATATAAGTGCCAAGCGTCCCGGTAATGATCACTTGCAAAATTCCCACAGTAAGAATCTGCTTTCCAAAATTCTTAAGCTCCCTAAGGTCAAGCTCCATCCCCACTAAAAATAAAACAAAAGCAATGCCAATATCAGGTAAAAAAGACAGGGCCAAAGATTTACTGACATCAAAAGAAGATGCTGCAGCAAGCAATAGTCCTGCTATTAAATAAGCAATTAAAAGAGGCAGTTTAAGTTTATATATTATAAATCCAAGGGTGGATGCAAAGGTTAAAATAATGGCAAGTTGTATGAAAATGTTATTCATAATCCTCTTTTTGTCATGATGACAAGACAACTAACGCTGTTTTCAAATCCTCAGGCAATTCACTTTCCAGCTCCATCCACTCACCAGACACAGGGTGATTAAACCCAATCTTTGCTGCATGTAAAAACATCCTGTCACACCACCTCTTATCCAACCTGTACATCTTCCTTCCCACATACTTTTCATCTGAAACAATTGGGTGGTTGATATACTTTAAATGTACCCTAATTTGATGAGTCCGTCCAGTTTTGGGCTTACACTTTAGGAGAGTAAATTCACCATAATTTTGCCTTTCCAGTTTTCTCATCTGTATTTTATTAAAATCTGGAAACCAAACTTTAAACTTTAAACTTTGAACTTTAAACTTTTCTGCTGGTTCATACTCAGTTACAGCCTCTTTCCCACCCTCTAATACTGTAAATTTCTCCCTGTTGCCAGGGTTTCTGCCAATACTGCCCACCACCTCCCCCTTTTCCTCAATTAATCCATGAACTAAGGCTAAATATTCTTTTTTAATATCCCTTTCTTTAAATTGATTTTGCAGATTATCTAAGGCCTCTTGGGTTTTGGCAACAAGTATTATTCCTGAAGTATCTTTATCCAACCTGTGGACTATCCCTCCCCTAAACAGCTTGATATTAAAATCCCTTACTAAAATATCTGCCAGGGTTTCTTCCTTAACACTATCAGCTGGATCTACAACTAAGCCAGGAGGTTTATCTAAAACCAATAAGCAGTCATCTTGGTAAATAATTTTGGGGAGCATCATCAATTCTGCTGCAGGTAGCTTTTGACCTCTGAGAGCACCTGGTCAGGATCCAAAGCAGATTTAATTAAGTATCCTTCTGCTCCTAAGTCAAGACATTCTTTAATCAATGCATCCTGCCCTAAGTTGGACAAAACAACAATGGTAATGTTTGAGGATTTAGCAGGGGTAACCTTTAAATCTTTTAATATCTGCACTCCGTCTTTTTTAGGAAGCATAATATCCAAAAGAGCAAGGTTGTATTCATTACTTTGCAGCTTAATTAAAGCTTGTTCCCCATCAGAAGCGGCATCTACCACATATCCTTCTTTTACCAAAAGCTCCTGGTAAAACTCTCTTAGGAATTGATCATCCTCTATCAACAATATCTTATTTTGTGAGTTGCCCATAAGCTGATCTTATAGTGACTAGAGTTGAGAGTCAAGATACAACTATGTAAACTAGTTGTATCAAGAGTCTAGTGTGTTTCTACATTCTATCATATTGCCACCGGCTCTAGTAACTTGGCTCCATCGGAAACCTCATGGGTATATTTTGCTGCCTGGTCCAAAACTTCTTTATTGGCTACAGGTAAAGAAAAGGTAAAGTTTGCACCCTTTTCCAAACCTTCTGAGCTGACCCAAATTTTACCATGCATCAGTTGCACTAAGTTTTTGGATATATAAAGCCCCAAACCTGTTCCTCCTGAGGAAGCAGCTGCTACATAAGAATTATCCAACCTGCTAAATTTCTCAAATAACCTTGATTGATCATCTTTTGAGATACCTACTCCATTATCCTGAATTGAAGTTTCTAAAACCCTACCATCAGTAAAAAACCTAACTGAAATTGTTCCACCCACATGGGTAAATTTCATAGAATTACCTATTAAATTAAGCAGTACTTGGTGAACTTTATCTTTATCAGCAAAAACTGCAGGGATTTGGTCTTTCAAA
>JAMCTD010000084.1 GCA_023380995.1 Patescibacteria group bacterium | reverse complement strand
TTTCGCAAACCACCTGAAGCGGCAACCAGCCAGCGTCTTTCTTTTTACTGCCACTTACTTTTTGATAAATATCCTGGATCTTCTCTGCATTATCCAAGGCAATTTTGATCACCTCATCAAATTTGCCTTGCTTGTACATATCATAAGATGAGAAAAACTGAGGGTTGACTCCTAAACTGTTTAGAACTTTTTTAAAATCTTCTGCAAAAAAGTCAGCAAAACTATCAAAACCCTCCTTTGGAGAAGGAGCATTTCTTAAAGGAAAACCTAAATATTTTGAAAATTCTTCCTGCAGCTCTTGTGGTAACCCATCTATAGGATCAAAATCATTTATTACAAAGCTAAAAGTTGCTTCTTGGCCTGCATGTTTTAGTGCTTTGTAATGAACTAAAGGTCCTCTTAAAGAACCAATATGGGCAAAGCCTGAAGGCGTAAACATATCATCCACCCAATATGGCTTGAACTTTTTGGAATCTATTATCTCTTTTGCTACCCTATCTGCCCAATACATAAGAATACTTTATGCCTAGAGTATAGCTGAAGCTAGAAGTTTTTTAAAGAAGAACGAGATTAAGCAGCCTTGGGAGGTAAAGTGCAAGCTCTTTTCCTTACCTCTTCAAAATATATAATACCATCTCCATTCTCAAGATCTGCGCTTATAGGAGGACTTGTTATTATCTCATACATCTCTCTGACTTCTGGGCTAGCGTTATCCAGACTAAAAAGTCTAAAAGCGCCTTTTGGATAAACCTCTCGACAGCGTCCTGTTCTAAAATCTAATCTCTCTTTATAGTTCTCTGGAAGAGTTGCTGCTAATAATGCTATAGTTTTGTAGGTATGTAAAACATGAATGGGATGAATTATTCCTATATAGGGTGATTTTATGTCAGCGCGTGGTATTTTAGGGTTTGGAGTTCTACCTTCAAAACCATCAAGCACAATACCATCCTTACAAAATCTTCTTACTATTTCATTGGTAAACTCTGTTGCTATCCCTTGTTGTTGACCAGCTTCTGCTACCACCCTTAAATACCGCAAATACACGTTATACTCTACCCCGCTTAACATAACTTGTTTTAATCTACCAACAACAACACCCAAATCTTTTGGTTCAGGCTCATCTGAAACTGCAAAGATAGCTTCTCCTCCAGGTTCTAAATTCTTAACTAGTTCTTCAAAAGTTCTATCTTTTGTCAGCTTAAGCTGCTCGTGAAAAGGACTTACTCTCTCCATCAGCTTAAACTTATTACCATCTGTTATTTGTATCTGCTCAAAATGATATTGTATTTTGGTATTTTGCCTAATATTTGGTTCTGTTCGTTCAGGATCTGCAGCCATATTTTGGTGAATTATACCAGAAGACTTGAAGACGATGCAAGGTTTAGCTTCAAAATTTAGCTAGAATACTTTTTAATAAAGGCCTTTGCATCTTTTTTTGTTCCCTGAGAAAGCAGTTTCTCCAGAATATTAAAAAGTTCATGCAAGGAAACGAAAATTTTCATAAAATTAGGGTAGATACAATCATCAACCCGTCTTATTGCACCATTTTCGATCATAAAATTAATAAATATTGTCCCTCCTAAAGCATAATTACTCATTAATTTATCAAATTTTCTTTTTTCAATTAGATGAAAGCTCCTGGAAATAAATGCCACCATCATTGATTCCAACTGTTTATTATTAATCCTGTCTTTTAGAAGAAGCGAACCAGCCATCCTTAAACCTAAAACTGTGGCAGCTAGTTCATGAATAATAGGGAATAAATCCTGTAGATTTTTTAAGGAATTTCTATAATATAAAAAGCTGTGGGCCAATTCGTGAAGGGCAGTGGTGCGTAAATAACCCCTCCTTAAATCCTCTCTACTAAAACCCTGTTTAAAAGCTTTTGTGAATATTTTATTGAAGGCAGGTAGAATCTGCTCATTTAGTCTAAGATCATTACATTGATTGAGGATTGTAATTTCTGAACCATATTTCTCTACCCATCTGACATCCATTGGTGTATTTATTCCAACAAACTTGATCCGAGCCATCATTCCTGACAAAAGAAGCACATCTATTGTTTTTGCTTTAACATGATCTAAATTATTAATACGCTCTTTAGGCACTAATGCCTTCCTATCTGCACTCAAGGTTATGCTTTTATAGTTATTTAATCTATCCGTACCTTCAATATCTAAAACACCAACCCAAGCCTGATAAGAAGCTTTTCCATAAAGAAGCCTGTCATCGAAGTGATAGAGCGGTCCGATCGAAATATCTAAAATATAGGGCTTAAGTCCAAGCCACATAGCTGTTGCCTGCTCATATTTCCCTTCCATCAAAACTTTTGCTTGCATTTTTAGAACTTTGCCAAATTCTTTATTTTCAGTAATTTTTGCTGCTTCTTCTAATTTTTCAGCAATTGGTTTCAGGAATGTGGCGTATTTTATATGATAAGGAGTAGCTATAAGCTTACCATCTATTTTTTCAACAACAGTATAAGGAGATAAAATTTCTGGATTTTGCTTACTGGCTCTTTCAATTTCCCCTTGAGACATCCCTTGCTGAGCTTGTTTTTCCTGCTCAGTATAAATTGGAGCAATTAATTTGCCAGCTTCAACTAAAAGCTTTAAAACCTGGCTTTCATTTTTGGAAAGCTTTGGCAGCTTAGGGTTAAATTCTATTAATGGTTGATTATTTTTATTCATTTTATTTCTAAAACTTTGCATTTATACCTGACTATTGGTGTTGCAACCTCAACTACTTCTCCTTTTTTGGCACCTACTAATGCTGAACCTAAAGGTGATTCATTAGAAATTCTTTTTTTAGAAGGGTCTGCCTCAACCCTACCTACAATGGTAAATTCATCAATCCCATCATCCATCTCAATTTTGACTGTTGACCCAATTACTACAAAGTCATGGTCATATTTATTTTCTATTACTTTTGCATTTTTAAGAATATTTTCTAACTCTGATATACGGCTCTCCACTAAAGACTGTTCTTCCAAAGCAGCATCATATTCAGAATTTTCAGTTAAATCACCATATTCTCTTGCCTGATGGATTATCTCGGCAATTTGCGTCCTTTTAGTTTTTTTTAAGAAGTCCAATTCTATCTTAGCATCAGACAACCCTTGGGCAGTCAGATAAACATCTTTTGCGCTTCTGCTATTAGCTACGCTAGGAGCAGTTTGCTGGTTTGGCTTTTGTTGAATTTTAGTCATTTATAAGTGGTAGTAAATTGTGAAGATTTTAATTGAACTCTAGCTGATTGTCAAACACTAGTCAGTGAGTTTGGTACAAAACCCCTTTTAAATTGATTTGACAATAAAAAAGCAGCTGACTAGTCTGAATATGTAGCTCTAAGGAACATAAACAGATGGAAGCTCCATAAGGGAGGTGTCAACTGC
>JAMCTD010000083.1 GCA_023380995.1 Patescibacteria group bacterium | reverse complement strand
CATAGTGTATACGGACGGAGACGGGCAGTTTGATTTTTCAGAAGTTACCAAATTTTTGGAAAAAATTAAGGATAATGATTTAGTTATCGGGTATAGATTAAAAAGGCAGGATCCATTCTTAAGAAAACTATTTGGTAAGGGTTGGAGATTAACCTTGCTTGCTTTTTTTGGTTTAAGGCTTAAAGATGTGGATTGCGGGTTTAAGATGGTTTCGAAGGATGTTTTGGAAAAAGTGCCTCATCTTGAGTCTCAAAGAGGAGCCATGATTAATGCAGAATTGGCAATTAAAGCCAAAAAGTATGGTTTTAAGGTTGCTCAAGTGGGAGTAAATCATTATCCCAGATTATCCGGCAGGCCAACCGGAGCAAGCGTAAGGGTAATTATTAAGTCATACCTGGATCTTTTGAGGCTTTGGTGGCAACTTAAAGATCAAAAATTCTTATTGCTTATCCTTGGAGCGATTTTGCTGTTGGCTGCATTTTTGCGTTTCTATAGATTGGAAGATTACATGACTTTCTTAGGTGATGAAGGCCGTGATGCAATTGTTATTAAAAATATGTTCACTGCTTATCATTTTCCTTTGATTGGTCCTCCAACTTCTGTCGGTAATATATATTTGGGTCCGCTTTATTACTACATGATGGCAATTCCAATGGGAATTTTTTACCTAAATCCTGCAGCAGCTGCTGGAATGAATGCCTTGTTGGGGGTGGTTACAGTAGCGCTAATTTATTATCTGGGAAAACTTTGGTTTAATAGGCAAGCAGGTCTTATTGCAGCTTACTTATATGCCATATCGCCTGTAACAATTACTTATTCCAGGTCTTCCTGGAATCCCAATCCTGCCCCGCTTTTCGCATTAATCAGCATATTTAGCCTGTATAAGCTGCACAAAACAGGTAATTTTTTATGGCTTTCCCTTACAGGATTTTTTATTGCTGCTGCTTTGCAAATGCATTATTTGGCAGCAATTTTAATACCTGTTGTAGTTTGCTGCAGGATTTATGAAATAGTTGTTAGAAAACTTAATAAGTTAAAGGTTAAATCTTTAACCGGAGGAACAGTGCTTGGAATATTTTCTTTTATTTTTGTAATGTCACCCTTAATTTGGTTTGATTTAAGACATAATTACTTAAACTACCGGGCAATTACAGAACTACTGGAAGGAGGAGGTGCAGTTAAGAGTGATATCTTGGCAAATATTCTCAAATTGCCGTCTCTTTATTCTCACAACTTAATCGGCAGGTATATAGCTGGAGAGAATTTTTATCTAACTATAGCTGTTTCGCTTTTGATCGTTGCGGCATTAATATACAAGCTGTCGTATTGGCCGAAAATTGCTTTAGGTGTTTGGTTAATAATTGGATTATTTGGACTTACTTTCTACCAGCAGAGTGTTTACGATCATTATTTGGGGTTTTTAAATCCTGTTCCATTCTTGCTCTTGGGGGCGATAGCCTATTTGCCTAATTTGCAAGGTCGAAAGAAATTGTTATTAAATGTTGGGATGGCAGTTTTGTTAATTGGTTTAACAATAGTTAATTTACAAAAAACTCCAATCTCTAAACCCTCAAATAATCAGCTTCAACGGACTCAAGAAGTTGCCAAATTTATCATCCAGCAATCACAAAACCATGATTTTAATTTTGCCTTGATTGCCCAAAGAAATTACGATTCAGCCTACCAGTTTTATTTAGATCTATATGGTCACAAGCCAAAATTGGCACCTTTTGATATTACAGATCAATTATTTGTTGTTTGTGAAGATGAAATTTGTGATCCGGTGCATAGTCCAAAATATGAGGTGGCAGCTTTTGGTTGGTCAAAAGTTGAGTGGGTACAGGATATTTATGGTGTAAAACTATATAAATTGGTTCATAATCCATCAGGAAAACCATAAATAGATTTATGAAGAAAATATCAGTTGTTATCCCTTCATATAATGAATCTGCCAATTTAAAAAGGGGAGTACTTGGTGAAGTTGGTAATTATATGCAGAGTTTGGGAATTTCTTTTGAAGTAATTGTGGTGGATGATGGTTCTTCAGACAATTCGGTGGAGTTAATTAAAAAATATTCTTCTCAAAATAGAAGTTTTAAGCTGATTGAAAATCCTCATGGAGGGAAAGCTAATACTGTTATGACAGGGATTCTGAGTGCTGAAGGGGAAATAATATTTTTTACTGATATGGATCAGGCCACGCCGATTAATCAAATTGAAAAATTTCTTCCTAAATTTGAAGAAGGGTATGATATTGTAATTGGATCCAGGCAAGGCAGGAGAGGGGCGCCTATCTTGCGGAAAGTATCAGCTTGGGGTTTTTCGCTGCTTCGGGGAATAATTTTAGGCTTGCCGTTTAAAGATACGCAGTGTGGCTTTAAGGCTTTTAGCAAAGTTTCAGTTGAAAAAATTATCCCCAAAATTAAAAGTGAATGGGGAGTGGTTCATTTTAAGGGAGGGGCAGTTAATGCCGGGTTTGATGTGGAGGTTTTATATTTGGCAAAAAAGTATGGTTTTAAAATAGCTGAGGTAGGGGTGGAATGGAAGTATGTAGATACAGAAAGGGTGCAGGTTGTCAAAGATGCCATGGCAGCAATTTATGATATGTTCAGAATTAGATTAAATGATTTAAAGGGTAAGTATTAAGTAATATTATAGTGGACAATTTGGGAGGGGGACTTGGTATAATGTGATGGTGGATTTCTTATCTAAACACCGTTTGGAAATTTTTGTTCTTGGTATTTTAGCTGTTCTGTATTTTATTCTTAGACTACCAAATCTAACTTTGCAGCCCATCTTTGCAGATGAGGCGATTTATATCCGTTGGGCACAAGTCATGAAGGCTGAATCCACCTTACGTTTCCTGCCTTTGTCTGATGGCAAAACACCTCTTTTTATGTGGACAATGATGCCTATTTTAAAGTTTATTCAGGATCCTTTGTTTGCAGGAAGATTGTTATCTGTTTTGTCAGGATTTTTTACACTTCTGGGAGTGTTTTTCTTGTCCAGGAAAATATTTAATAATAAGACAGCTTTTTGGGCAGGCTTGCTTTATACGGTTACACCCTACACTGTATTTTTTGATAGGATGGCTCTAGTTGATTCAATGCTTGCCTGTTTTACTGTCTGGATTGTTTATTTTGCTTTGTGGCTTATTAGGAGTGTAAGGTTAGATGTCTCGATGATCTTGGGTTATTTATTGGGAGGGGCGATTTTAACTAAAACTCCTGGTATGTTTAACCTTTTGATACTGCCACTTTCAATATTCAGTTATAGCAGGCA
>JAMCTD010000082.1 GCA_023380995.1 Patescibacteria group bacterium | reverse complement strand
CAAAGGACAAGACCTTTGTCAGTCACTTTTAATATGTCTCCCTGGACAGCATCTGTGTCTGTTACTTCATAAACAGAGGTAACTTCAATTCCCTCACTTTGAGCGTGTGTAAAGGAAGGGTACAGCGTAAAGGGTACAGCGTAAAGGGTAAATAGGGTTAAATATAGTATTGTTCGGATTAGGAAAGATCTAACCATAATTACACAATACAACATACTTTTGTAAAGGTCAAAACAAGAGGGAGTTTAGTAGAGAAGGCACAAAAAAAGAGGCAGCCGTCTGTTTCCGCCTCTCTTTTTGCTAAAGTTACTCTATCATAAAAATGATATATTGGCAATATAATATTTTATATCAAAATATATCAAGATAATTACCGCATAGCCATAAATTAGGGTATAAAGGATAGGGTTTAGGATATGGGATAGATCAGAATAGCTATAAACTATATCATTTGAAATAGAGATAAATTCCATTTAGCTTGTGAAAAGAATATATGAAAAATGATTTTTGGTATACGCGATACGCGCTTGCCACAGCACAAAGCACTGCTCGCACTGTATAAACCTGCTTGCTATGGATTTGTTGAGCACCAAGCCGGATATTTAATTCATTTAGTCTAAGAAAGCTCAACTGCATCAATTGCTTTGATTGCTTGTGGCTTCGCTCGTGGGTTGAAATGACAATTCAGTTATCAGATGATACAATCCAAATACTATGAAGAAATACATTCCAAGCGCAATTGAGCCTAAGTGGCAGAAAAAATGGGAGGAGAGTGGAATTTATAAGACTCCTGATAGTTCACCTAAGTCTAAAAAATATATTCTGGACATGTTTCCGTATCCTTCAGGTGATGGCTTGCATGTAGGTCATTTTAAAATATATACCTCCTCTGATATTTTAGCCCGTTACTTCCGGATGAAGGGATTTAATGTTTTGCATCCAATGGGTTGGGATGCTTTTGGTTTGCCTGCCGAAAACTATGCCATCAAAACTAGTGTACACCCTGCTATTACTACAGCAAACAATATCAACACCATCCGTCAGCAAATGAAAATTACAGGTTTTTCCTACGATTGGGACAGGGAGATTAATACAACCGATCCAAACTATTATAAATGGACTCAATGGATTTTTTTGAAGCTTTTTGAAAAAGACCTGGCTTATGAAGACGAAGCGGCCATAAATTGGTGTCCCAAAGATAAAACAGGCTTGGCTAACGAGGAAGTTGTTAATGGTAAATGCGACCGTTGCGGGACCCAAACTGAGAAGAAATTAGTAAGGCAGTGGATTTTAAAGATTACTGAGTACGCAGATCAGTTGCTGGAAGGGGTGCAGCATTTAGATTGGCCCAGATCAATTAAGGATATGCAGATTAATTGGATTGGCAGAAAAGAGGGGATAAATATCACCTATAAAGTAAAAGATAGCAAGGAAGAGGTGGTTTGTTTTACAACCAGGCCTGATACCAATTTTGGGGCAACTTTCATAGTAATTGGCCCCGAGCATCCTCTTATAACCAAAATCACCCAAAAAGAGCATTCAGATGAGGTTAAGGACTATATTGCTAAAACCACTAACCGTTCTGAAGAAGAAAGAATTGCCCAGGGAAGAGCTAAAACAGGAGTTTTTACCGGGAGTTACGCACTTAACAACTTAAATGGCAAAGAGCTTCCTATCTGGGTGAGCGATTTTGTATTAGGTAATGTGGGGACAGGAGCAGTGGTAGGCGTACCTGGTCACGATATCCGCGACTTTGAATTTGCTAAAGAGTTTAACCTGCCGATTATCAGGGTAGTTACTGGTAGAGACAACGATACATCTGTTATTGCCAGAGCCCAGCAAGTGCAAGAGGAAGAAGGGGTTATGGTTAATTCGCAGTTTCTGGATGGGATGGATATTCACAAAGCAGCAACCAAAATAATGGATTATTTAGAAGAAAAGGGATGGGGAAAAAGGGTTACTGTGTATCATCTTCGTGACTGGATTTTTTCCAGGCAAAGGTATTGGGGAGAGCCTATTCCACTAGTGCATTGCAGGAAGTGTGGCGTAGTTGCCATACCGGAAGATCAGTTACCTTTAAAATTGCCTGATGTTGAAAAATATGAGCCTACCGGAACCGGAGAGTCGCCTCTGGCTGCAATTTTGGATTGGGTTAACACAACTTGTCCAAAATGCGGTGGCCCGGCCAAGAGGGAAACTAATACCATGCCTCAGTGGGCAGGTTCTTGTTGGTATTACCTGCGCTTTATTGATCCTAAAAATGATAAGGCGTTAGTCGATAAAGAAAAAGAAAAGTATTGGATGCCGGTTGATTGGTATATTGGCGGAGCAGAGCATGCAGTGCTTCACCTCCTTTACTCGCGTTTCTGGCATAAAGTTCTATATGAAATAGGCGCTGTATCCACATCTGAGCCTTTTTGGAAACTTTCCGGTGTTGGTTTAGTTTTAGCTTCTGACGGTCGTAAAATGAGCAAATCATTGGGTAATGTGGTAACCCCAAATCAAATAATTGATGAATACGGAGCAGACGCCTTGCGTCTTTACGAAGGATTTATGGGGCCATTTGAAAATACGATCTCTTGGGATCCGGCCAGTATAAATGGTGTTTATAAATTCCTAACCCGGGTTTGGGAGGTTATGAATAAGGAGAATACCGCGCTTGTTGATAATAAAATAGAGGTTGCCCTTAATAAACTCAGTGCAAAGGTTGGCCGTGATATTGAAAGCATGAAATTTAACACCCCGATAGCTTCAATGATGGAGTTTATTAACTTAAGTTATCACAAGCTTTTGACTTTAGAGCAAAAGAAGAAGTTCCTAATTATCCTGGCTCCATTTGCTCCGCACATTACAGAGGAATTGTGGCAGATGTTAATGTCGTCAGCTATCAGCCCTCAGTCGTCAGACAAAACAAGTCTGAAAGCTGATAACTCCTCCATTCATCAGCAGTCTTGGCCAAAGTTTGATAACCAGTATTTGCAGGAAACAGAGTTTGTAGTTGCTGCTCAAATCAATGGTAAAGTACGGGATGTTTTGATGATACAAAAAGATATGGTAGGTAATAAAGAGGTAGTAGAAAAAATGGCTCTGGAAAGCAAAAAAATCCAGAAATTTTTGGCAGAAAAGCCTGTGAAAAAAATTGTGTATGTTCAGGGCAAGGTAATAAACATCGTAGTTTAACCCCCAGCCTGGCAGTTTTATCATTAGGGTGTTAATGTCTAATTGATTGGTTTTGCAGCTGTCATTTTTTGTTTAGCCTCAAAAGTTTCGCCAAATATTAGTTTGGCAATTATAAGAGTTAACTGCTAATTTTTTTTTGAAGCATTTTAGATTGCTATATCAAGATATTCTTCTTTTGTTTAGCTCTGGTATTTACAGTCTATTTTACTTTGTGTTTAATTATTTTGACGGAAAAGTTAGTTTTTATCAAAAGAACTGCTTATCTTTTAATCCGGCTTGATTTTAAGCCTTGCGGTTTCTATGTTAAGTCTTGTTGTGGGTAAAATTAATCAAAAGTTTTGACTTGTGGATTTGACCAAGTCTATTTTTATCTGCTGCTGCTTATTTTAGGATTTATTTCTAAAGATTTTTCATAACTTTGGGCAAAACGAAAGTAATAATTTTGCAAACCAACTTTTATTTAAGATGATATATTGACAAGAAATTTAAGGTGTGTTTTAGTGATTATAGTACTAATTTTTTCCTAACTTTTTCATAAGATTTATGGCTAAAATATCACCAGGAATTCATAAAACCATTTTGGCTAAGAGTTTCGTTTCTATTTCAAAAGCTGCTAAATTTTTACAGATCTCTCCGGATACTCTAAGA
This sequence comes from Patescibacteria group bacterium, assembly GCA_023380995.1. The sequence continues at coordinate 5,655 of JAMCTD010000082.1, read as the reverse complement.
AATTGGGAAAGGGCAGGAAAGTTATTGCCGGCAAGGACACCTGGGGGCGCCAGGAGGTACAGCGCAGCTGAGCTATTAAGCCTGAAAAAAGAAATCCGCCCCTTTGCCAGCACTAAAAAAGGTTTGGTTAGCGTATCTCTGGCAGCTAAAGCCCTGCAAGTTTCTCCGGACACTTTAAGAAATTGGGACAACAGAGGATTAATAGAAAGCCAGCGCAGCAAAGGCGGAGCAAGGAGATTTACCAGGGATGAGATTGTCCGTTTACAGAAAGAATTGGGTGTTGAAACAGTTGTTCCTGAAAAAGAGATCAAAGAAGCAACCCAAGTCTTAGTTGAAATTCCTAAGTCTAGCCATGAAGTTCCCCAGTTTACTTTTCCCTGGTTAAAAATTTCTTTCTCTGTGGCATTGATAATATTCATCTTGGCTGCAGGATGGTTTTTTGCATCCTACATAGACCCGTTGCAAAGTAAAATAGATGAAACTTCAAAGATAGCAGCTGAAACTGTGAAATCAATAGAAGCTTTGCAGCGGGGAGTGCTAGGTATTCAGACTCAACTTGTTCCGAGCCCAACTATGGCACCTAGCAATCCGGTTACCAGTTCTGCTAATCCCCGGGATAGGATAGTTTTTGCGTCTGCAACAACCCCTTTGACTTTAGACCCTTTAAGCGGTCAAGTTGGGTGCGCTTCTTGTTTGACTAATGCCTCATCCTATATTTCAATTCTTTCTAACTCTGACGGAACACTGACTCTAACGCTTGATAATAAAACAGCGGATGTTTCTTTAAACTTGGATCATACCAATAACTGGCCGGCGCTGCAGGCTTTTCAGGGCGGCATCGGGATTGGTACGGCTTCTCCGTCACAATTATTCCAGTTAAATAATTCTTCATCTAATCCGGTGGTGATGACTTCGGGCGGGAATATTGGGATAGGGATTACTTCTCCTGTTAATAAACTGGAAGTGGCTGGGGCTCAAACTATCGGTGCTGGCTATGCCGGAGTGCATACAGCTCCTACTAACGGGCTTTTGGTTCAGGGAAATGTGGGGATTGGTATTTCTGTGCCATCTTTCCGTCTTGATGTTGCAGGCGGTGCCAGGTTTGGTTGTGGTGATACATCTTGGAACAGTGGCCCAACCACTGACTGTTCGGATGTTGCTGAAGTTTATCAATCTGACGGCAGTGTTGGTGTTGGTGAAATAGTCGCGCTGAATAAGCAGGCAAATATAGTGACCAGGTCTGGTATTGCTTATCAACAAGGCATGATCGGAGTCCGCTCAGCATCTCCCGGACTTTTGGTAGGAGGGCAGACTATTTTAGGGGGAGGCAGTAATTTGACTGGCAATAAAATCCCGGTTGCCCTAGCCGGTAGAGTGCCAGTTAAAGTTTCAGACGAAAATGGCCCGGTCGAAATTGGCGATTATTTGACTTCTTCCTCCATTCCCGGAGTGGCAATGAAGGCCACAAGAGTGGGGTCGGTTATCGGGCAAGCGCTTGAACAGCTTGATTTTTTCACCGGAGAACCGGTTGTTTCTAAAGATACTCATCTGGTAGATATGAAGGTTAAATTCGGCACGATTTTGGTTTTTATCAATGTTTCGTATGCTGACCCAAAGAATTTTCTGGCAGCCTTGACCATGGATGACCAGGGCAATTTGATAGTTCCCAAGATTAAAACCAGCGCAATTGTTTTAGACCCGTCTGTTGCTGTTGCTTCGACTACACTTAACATGGATGCCTCAGGGCAATTGGCTTTAAATACTGACCCGGATTATGCCTCTGTTGGGCCTAGTCTTGCCTCTAATACCAGTAATTTTGTAGACCTTGCCGGTACAATAGCGTCGCTTGAAGATAGGGTTAAGAGTCTGGAATCCAGGGTCAAGGAGCAATATGCAGAAATCGCCAGGCTTTCAGCTCCCGCAACCGGCAACACTGTATCAGGAAATGTGGGAATTGGGGTAACTGTGGCTCCGGCCTCACTTAGTCAATATTTATTGGATGAGTCAGCAAGCAAGCAAGCAAGTAGATCAGCGGATCAGGAAGCCAGCAGGTCAGCCGAACCTATTGATATTCTGAAATTAACTCCGCCTGATGTTCTGCTGGCTACTTCATCAGCCAGTTTTTCAGAAGTTAAGGTAACTGGTACTTTATCGTCGGATAAATTATTTACAGCCCAAGATAGTAAAATCTCAGGAGAACTGCGCGTGTTTGGAAAAGCTATGTTGGCTGCTACTACTGTGGCAGGGGATTTGACTGTTGACGGGACGCTTTCTTTAAATGGGAATAGCGTGAATGTGATTGGTTCTCCGGTATGTTCGGAAGTTAATAAAGACTGCGGGATACTCTATATTCAAAATTCCCCGCTGGCTTATCAAGTGAATTTCTTTAACGGATTAGTCGCGATTGATAAAGCCGGTAATTTGAGGGCGCAAACAGTAACCGTAGCTGCGTTTAAGGTAGTGGCAAACAGAATTTCCGGCAGCGGCAAAATTACAGCAGGCACAAAATCAGTGGATATAGAAAATGCCCAAGTTGAGGATAATGCCAGGATTTTGATTACGCCTAATTCTGAAACTAATTTGGTGCTGGCTGTGACAAATAAGGCTGCAGGGAAAAAGTTTACTGTGTCTGTTGCCCAGCCTGCTACAGAAGATATTACCTTTGATTGGTTTCTAATTAATGAAAGTCCGGATTAGTTTTGACATTTGAGCTCAAAACACATAGAATGATTTTTGTTATGCCCAAGACAAGTTTCCCCCGCGACAACAGATGGCTTTTGTCCAGGCTGGATTTTATCTGGTCAAAGTATTTTGCCGATATACCTCAGGCAAACAAAGTTTTTATTAGATTCGGCAGGTTTGCCAAATACAGGTTAGGTTCGATTAAATTAGACAGGCGGACCAAGTCGAGTTCTATTACTATTACCTCTATGTTTAAAGATTTGAGTATCCCTCAGGAGGTGGTGGACCATACCATTGGCCACGAATTGGTTCATTATGCCCATGGTTTTTCATCCACCCAACCCAGGTTACATAAATACCCTCATGCAGGTGGAGTAGTAAAAAGGGAAATGGCAGAACGGGGTATGGAATATTTGCATAAAGCTTATAAATTGTGGGTTAAAGAGTACAGGGAAAAATTAAGACTGGAGAATTAAATGGAGGAAGCAGGTTGGAGAGAAAAGATTGACCGCTTTAAAATCCCCTTAGGATTATCTCTAGTAGGTATAGTTTTAATTGTGGGTGGAATACTTACTTCAGGTTTACACAAATCCAAGCCCAAGGAATTTCCAAAAGAGAGTCTGGTTGAGAATCAAAAAGTGGTTTCTGTGGATGTGTCCGGGGCAGTTGTTAAGCCTGGTGTTTATCAGCTTAAAGATGGATCAAGGATTGAAGAAGCAATTGCAGCAGCTGGAGGGTTTAATCAAGAGGCTAATGAGGAATATATATCAAAGTATTTAAATATGGCACAAAAGGTATCAGATGGGAGTAAAGTTTATGTTCCTGCTAAGGGAGAAAATGGAGCTACAGGCCAAAGTGGGGTAGTGGCTGGAGTAAATGTTAAGTCTAAAGTAAATATTAATATGGCTTCACAAGCTGATTTGGAAAATCTTCCAGGTATTGGGCCAGTTGCTGCTTCCAAAATTATTGCCGGCAGGCCATATCAAACAGCAGAGGATTTGTTAAATAAAAAAGCAGTCAGCAAGGCTGTATTTGAGAAAATTAAGGATCAGATAGTGGTATATTGAAAAGTGAGGCTTTGCATGGTTTTAGAGTGGCTTATCTGGCCAAAAGTGGCTCGTCGCAGCCGCAAAGCACCGCTCGGCTAGTAACTTCTGCAACATTGAGCGGTTTCTCTAGCCTCGCTATGTGAATATTTTATGGTAAATATCTGCACATAAAATATTCAGATTGCTTTGGCTGGCTTGCAACTTCGCCACCTAAAGAGCAATTACTATGATAAATAAACTGCTTAGTTGGAATTACTTACCACTTGTTCTAGCAGTGATTTTATATCTCCTTATCTTTTTTGTTAGGTATCAGCAGGGAGGTTGGGAGGTAAATTTGGACCTTTTCCCCAAAATCCGTGCAAGTTTGGATCACAGAATCAGTGAGGTTTTGCCTTCCCCTCAAGCTGAGCTTTTGTCTGGAATCCTGCTGGGAAATAAAAAGGATTTGCCAGGTGAGTTTAAGCTAGCTTTAAGGGATTCTTCAACCCTGCATATTGTGGTTGTTTCAGGTCAAAACCTAACTTTGCTTGCAGCTTTAGTTTTAAGATTGTCAGGTTTTCTGAGAAGAAAAACAGCAATTTTGCTAAGTTTTGCAGCTATATTGTTTTATACAATGCTTACCGGAGCCCAAATTCCAGTTTTGCGGGCTGCTGTTATGGCGATGCTGGTTTTTGGTGCTGAAGCTTTTGGCAGGCAAAGGAGCGGAATATGGATTTTGATAGTTACCGGAGGAATAATGCTTTTAGTAAATCCCAAATGGATTACTGAGTTATCCTTTCAATTATCTTTTTTGGCCACATTGGGAGTGATTGCGGTGGCTCCGGCGCTTGAAAGAGCCCTAAGTTTTCTGCCTGGATTTATAAAACAGGATTTGGCTGTAACTACCGGAGCTCAAATTATGGTAATGCCAATTATCATTCAAAACTTTCATCAATTATCCTTAATCGGAGTATTGACAAATTTACTAGTGGGTTGGACCGTGCCATTTATTATGATTTTGGGCAGTTTAGCCCTTATTTTAGGGTCAGCCTTAAGTTTGATGGTTAATATATTGCTAACCTATTTTATTTATGTAGTGGAATTGTCTGCCTCTTTGCCTTTTGCCTGGGAGTATGTGGGGGAGCAAGTCTGGGTGGTTTGGGTGGGATATTATCTAGTACTATTTGGAGTATTGCTAGGAATATCTAAGACTCAAGAAAAATTTTAAAATCTAAATTTTTAATCAAATCTAAATGATTAAATTTTAAATCATTAAATCATTAAAAACTCATTTAAAATTTTAAATTTCAAATTTAAAATTATGTTATGATAAACATATGTTAAAGCAACGGATTTTAGAAGATCTTCAAGAAGCAGTTAAAGACTTAGGTTATCCGGTTAATGATATAGTTTTATCTATTCCTAAAAATTCTGCTTTTGGAGACTATACTACGAATATAGCATTGCAGCTTGCTAAACTAAAATCAGCAGATAGTAAGCAATCTCCAACAGAAATTGCTAATGAAATTTTACAAAAGATTGGTAAATTGGATTATTTGGAAAAGGCAGAAATAGCAGGCGGAGGGTTTATTAATTTTTTTATTAGTGATGAAGTTTTGCTAAAAAAATTGTTCAAAATTTCCAGCGATAAAGAACAAGCAAAGTTGGTTATTAATGACAAGAATAAAGAGAAAAAAGTGATGGTGGAATTTGCCCATCCAAATACTCATAAGGCTTTTCATATTGGGCATTTGCGTAATATTTCAACCGGTGAATCAGTGGTAAGGATGCTAGAGGCAGTAGGCTATCAGGTTATCAGAGCCAATTATGAGGGGGATGTGGGTATGCATATTGCTAAAGCTATTTATGCCCTTTTGCATATTTCTCCATTTAAAGAAGAGATAGATAATGTGAAAGGTATTTGGGTGGGCAAATTCCACCATCA
>JAMCTD010000081.1 GCA_023380995.1 Patescibacteria group bacterium | reverse complement strand
TCTGGATTTTCTTTGGGGGGATTGGGTTCGGGTGTGGTAAACAATAAAGATGAGTTTATCAAAATGGTGTCTTTGGCCTTAAGGCAGGCACCTCAAATTGCTGTTGAGGAATACTTAAAATATTGGAAGGAGATTGAGTATGAGGTGGTGCGGGATAAAAATGGAAATAAAATTACTGTTTGTAATATGGAAAATATGGATCCTTTGGGTATCCACACAGGTGAAAGTATTGTGGTAGCTCCTTCCCAAACACTTAACAATTATCAATACCATTATCTGCGTAAACTATCTTTGCAGGTAATTGAGCATCTTAAGATTGTGGGGGAGTGTAATATTCAATTTGCCTTAAACCCGCAAAATAATGATTACCGGGTGATTGAAGTTAACGCCAGGTTATCCCGTTCGTCAGCCTTAGCTTCAAAAGCCACCGGGTATCCGCTTGCCTACATTGCAGCTAAAATCGGTTTGGGATATAATCTGCCGGAATTAAAAAACAGTGTTACTTTATCCACTTCTGCTTTTTTTGAGCCCAGTTTGGATTATATGGTGGTTAAGATTCCAAGATGGGATTTGCAAAAATTTGTGGGAGCAAAAGAGGCCATTGGTTCTGAGATGAAAAGTGTGGGGGAGGTGATGGCAATGGGCAGGAGTTTTCCGGAAGTTTTACAAAAAGGTATCAGGATGCTGGAAACTTCTCAAGATGGGTTGCTTGAAAATGGGGCAGATGATACCAAGCTTTTGCCAACAACCCAAAGGCTTTTTGTGATTGCCCAAAGGTTTGGCAAAGGTGAGTCTTTGGAGAGTATTTATAAAGCTACAGGGATTGATCCTTGGTTTTTGTCCCAAATTAAAGAGGTGGTGGAGTTTGAAGTTAGGCTCAAAAATGGACAATGGACAAAGGACAATAGACAATTAATTACAGAAGCCAAAAAGTTGGGATTTTCAGATAAATTACTGGCAAAATCTTTTAAAACTTCTGAAGAGGAAATAAGGGAATTTAGGAAAAAACATGGAATACTTCCTAATGTTAAACATATAGATACTTTGGCAGGAGAATTCCCAGCAAAGACTAATTATTTGTATTTGACATATCATGGGGAAGAATCAGAAGTTCAGTATACCAGTGAGTCAGTAGATCAGTGTATCGGTAAATCTCAAAACCGACATACCGATACGCCGATAAAGCGATACGCCGATAAAGCGATTGTTCTTGGTTCTGGGCCTTACCGGATTGGTTCTTCTGTGGAATTTGACTGGTGTTGCGTGACGGCAGCGAAAGCTTTGAGGGAAAAAGGTATTGAAACAATAATCGTAAATTGTAATCCGGAAACAGTTTCTACAGATTATGACAGCGCGGATAAATTGTATTTTGAAGAATTAACCTACGAAAGTGTAAGTAATATTTATGATATAGAACAAAATGCCAGTTTAGTGTTAGGTTTCGGCGGACAAGTTCCTAATAACTTAGCTATGCCTATGTTTAAGGCAGGTTATAAAATCCTGGGAACTTCCCCGGAAAATATTGACAGGGCAGAGGATAGGAATAAATTCTCGAGGCTTTTGGATAAACTGGGAACTAAGCAATCTCCCTGGCAAAGCCTAAAAACAGTTGAGGATGCCCTAAAGTTTGCCAACAAAATTGGTTATCCGGTTTTAATCAGGCCCTCTTATGTTTTATCAGGATCTGCCATGAATGTGGCCTATTCCAATGCTGATTTAAAAAAGTATTTAAAGAGTGCTTCAGATGTTTCAAGCGAGCATCCGGTGGTAATTTCCAAGTTTGTGGAAGGGGCTAAAGAAATTGAGGTGGACGGAGTGGGACAAAAAGGCAGGCTGGTAATTTATGCCATATCTGAGCATATAGAAAATGCCGGTGTGCATTCAGGTGATGCCACTATTGTATTGCCCCCACAAAGACTTTATTTGGAAACTGTCAGAAAAGTAAAGGCTGCCACCAAGAAAATTATTGAAATCCTCCAAATCAATGGCCCTTTTAATATCCAGTTTTTGGCCAAGGATAATGAGATTATGGTAATTGAGTTAAACCTTAGGGCTTCCAGGTCTTTCCCCTTTGTTTCAAAGGTGACTGGTTTTAATTTTGTTCAATTGGCAACTAAAGTAATGTTAGGTAAGGAAATTACGGGCCATTTTAAAACCATAGACTTGGATTTTGTGGGAGTAAAGGCTTCACAATTTTCATTTAACAGGATTAAAGGAGCAGATCCCAAATTAAGGGTGGAAATGTCTTCAACAGGGGAAGTGGCTTGTTTTGGGGATGATTTGCATGAAGCATATCTTAAGGCTTTACTTGCCACAGGTTTTAGGATGCCTCAGAGAAGTGTCTTTTTAACAATAGGAGGGGATAAGAATAAGTTGGACTTGCTTGTATCTGCTCAGGAGCTACAGAATTTAGGCCTTAAGATTTATGCTACACACCACACCTCAAAGTTTTTAAACAGTCATGGAATTAAAAATACCAGAGTATATAAAATATCAGAGGATACTCATCCTTCTGTTTTGGATTTGTTAAAGAACGGTATTGATCTGGTGATTAATATATCCCAGGCAGCATCTGAAAAAGGGGAGACAGATGGGTATGTCATCAGGAGGAATTGTGTGGATTTAGGCATACCACTTATTACAAATGTACAGGCAGCTGAAACTTTAGTTTCAGCATTAGTTTCCAAGAAAATGGAAGATTTAGAAATTAAAGCCTGGGATGAATATGTAAGCAATGATTAGATTTTTTGCGGGAAATGGTAGATAATAAGATAGCGTAAAGGTTAAAGTGCAAAAGGTAAAACTGAAGCTTAAAAATTAAATCTTTTAGTTTTACGCTGTAATTTTACGCCTTAACTTTTAAGCCTTACGCTTTATAATGTTTGTTCCCAAATACTTAATCACCAACAAGATCCTCAAAGATATTGGTATAGTGGAGGCTTCCCGTGAGATTATTATGAATGCTCCTTTGGTGCCTGCCTGGGAGGCTAAATTTAGGAAAGAAGCAATTGAAAGGACAATTCATCATGGAACTCACTTGGAAGGAAATCCTTTATCTTCAGAAGAAGTCAGGGATGTTTTGGAGGGCGAAGAGATTGTGGCCAGAGACCGGGATATTCAGGAAGTAATAAATTATAGGAATGTTTTGAAATTTATTGAGGGGATTTATGCCCAAATTGGCA
>JAMCTD010000080.1 GCA_023380995.1 Patescibacteria group bacterium | reverse complement strand
GTTTGGTAAAACGTGACTTGCTTTCTTTGGACAGTTTAAACATTTTTTTATCAGTTAATGAAGGGCATCAAAGGTATATCCTTGACCTCTCAGTGCTTCTATAATTTTTGGTAGAGCTTTGACAGTTGCCAAGTGGTTAGAATGCAATAAAATATCAGCACCCGGGAATGTATTAGAAACCACTCTGTTTACTAATTCCCCAGTTTCTGGTTCCGACCAATCTCTGGGGTCTACATCCCATAAAAACATCTTTAGATGAAGATTTTCAGATGTTTGCTTTACAGCTAAATTCACTCCTCCATATGGAGGCCTAAAAAATGATATGTCAAGGTTTCCATTAAATGGTTTTAAGATATCATCTGTAGCCTGTAGTTCTTTGAAAATAGCATTTGAGGCCAAGTTTGGAAGAAATGAATGAGTTAAGGAATGGTTCCCCATGATATGACCTTCGCCAAAAGTTCTTTTAGCTATTCCAGAATCCCTTTGGGCATTTTGTCCTACTAAGAAAAAAGTGGCTTTTATATTATATGATTTAAGAATATCTAAAATCATCGGATGATATATGGAATTTGGCCCATCATCAAAAGTTAAATAAACTACCTTGGGCCCGGTTGATTGCACTCCCAAAACTTTTGGATTTTGTAAATTCCTACCAGTTGGAATTTGCACCAATTTTCTTTTACCGGAGTAGAATTGAGAATAGATAGCTACCCTGGCATCATGATCGTCAAACTCAGCATGGGTTATGTTTTCCACTTTTTCAGCGAACCGTCCTAATTTTTTATTTAATTTATTCTCATCTAATCTTAAGTTTAAAGATAATTTCCTAGGATCTTTGGGATCAGGGCGTTCAACAATAGTTAACAAATCCTTAAGATCTTCCGTATTCAGAGTAAATACTAATCCTCCGCTCGCAATAGAGAGAGGCTGTTTAATAAGTTTTGGTACTTGTTTTCTAATTGGTATCAATTCCTCCGCCTTATGAGTAGTAAAGGTTTTTATAACAGGTAAAGGTATGGCTTCAGTCGGCGGGCTAAAAATATTATCTGCAATCAGAAGTGTTAATTTATTAACATTAATCTTGATTCCATCCTCCGCAGGAAGAGTTTTACTCAAATCTCCCGTAAAATCCGGCCTGATGGGCGCTGCATCTTTATCTACTTGGTTTTGAATTTCCACAATTTTTAGAGTGAGCAATGATTGAGAGATATCACCGGTTATTTTTACCTCTTTTTGACCCAAACAGAGCCTCCGTTTGCTCACTGATCTTGCGTAAAAAATTACCGGTCCGCCCTTCGCTGAGCAATTTATTGGTTAAAACTGTAGGATTTGCTTTTGCGCCAATTTCTTCTTTTTTTACCTCAAAAATCTGTCCTTTAAGCTCAAATTTTAAATTATTTTGATTTTGCTCAAGCTCTTTTTTAATAACTTGCTCAATTTGCTGCCTGTTTAGAAAACTTAAGTGGATATTATTAAGTTTCAAACCTAAAATAACTGTCTTGGTTTGTAGGTTATTAATTCCTAAAAATATATTCCAGACTAGCAAAATTACCACAATTATTATTAAATTAATCTTAATCTTCTTAGAATGATGGGCATATTTATTGAGTATGAAGGATAACTTACTCATAAGTTTAGCTCCTGGCACTGACCTCTGGCTATTTCTAAATCTTGTTCTCCCTCTTCAGGAACAGATAACTCCACTGTTCTTAAAACTTTGTCTGCTTGGTCACAGAAATTAATCAGTTGTTTTTTTAGTTTAGCTTGATCTTTTGGAGAAACTTTCTCTACATTACTGATAGCTTTGTCCATTTGCTCATTAAATCTTTGAGCTGCAAAATTAGTGCTGGTAAAATCATCGGATTTAGAAAAGTTATTCATGTCTTTAATCTTATCCGTAGCAAAATCTATAAGTAGTTTAGTTTGCTGCCCTGGGTCAGCAGTTTGCTCAAGCTGGGTATCTTCCTTTTTAACTTCTTCCACAGATTTGTTGTCGATGTTCTCAGGAGAATTAATTAAATCATCGGGACTTAGGACAGCTTGTGTTTGACTAGCGCTGGTTTCAACTGAATTAGGTGATGGAGAAGGTTCTCCTGAAGATTGGGGATTAGGAGAAGAGCTCTCTTGCACCTGCTCAAATAAATTTGGCGCCTCTGTTGGAGATGGGGTCTGCTCAGGATTAATTTGAGTCGATGACGGAGTTTGCTCCAGCGTAGCAGTAGGGCTTTCAGAAGGAACAGGAGTAGATTCAGGGGGAGGACTGGATTCAGAACTAGGTGAGCTAGAACTAACAGGAGCTTGAGATTGCTCCGGTGATGCCGATACAGCAGTAGAACTTTGATCTGTTGGTTGAGCTTGATCCGGTGGTACATTATCTTCTGTCTGCGCAATCTTTTGAATGCCTAAAACATTTGAGATTTTATGTTTAGTTTCACTGAGAGCTTGGGGATGAGATGAAGACCCTATTATACCGGCAGTAAAAACTAATTCCAGGGCTATTATTATTACCAAAGGACCCATATATTAAATATTACACTAAAGCAATTATGTGTTTATAACTAAAGTACATCAATTTACAAATAATTTAACGTTAGTTACAGTCCAATCGCACATTAATTTTGTATAGCAAAATAGTCCCACGGTTTATTTTTGCATCTTCAAATACGATTGGTATACAATTACAATCTAGCGGCAAATTCTTTAATGCTCCAAGCTCCGGAGACTTTAATCCTTGGCATATTCATAGAGGGACCCCAGGCTTTCCCATACCAAGTTCCTACGCCTCCTATATATCCGGCTTGTCTCGCTGCGGATTGAATTGTCCCATTGGTAGATCCATACGGATAAGCTACGAAATTAACATGATAACCGGTGTTTGCTTGTAAAACATTTTTAGAATCAACTAATTGTTTTAAGGCGGCGGCGAAACTTAGCGAGGGTAAATTAGCATGAGTTACAGAATGTCCCTCAAAAGTAACCAGGCCAGAGGAAGCAATTTCTTTTATCTGATTCCAGTTCATATAATAACTGCCACCGATTAAACCCGTGGGGATAAAGGAAACCGCATGGAAATTGAACCTGCGCAAAATCGGAAAAGCAGTTGTATAAAAATCCCCGTAACCATCATCAAATGTTAAAACAATGGGCTTTGCAGGAGCGGATGTTTGTTTATTAAAAATTCCGTATAAAGTATCCAGTGTAATTGGTGTATATCCATTCTGGGCCAGGTATTGCATTTGGGCTTCAAATTTATCAGGAGAAACAGACAAACTATTTCTTGCTCTATCTTTAGGATTGGGGTTGTTGGCAATATAGTGATAAGTTAAAATAGGAACATTAATCGAAGCAGCACTTACATTGCTAATACCTATAAAGCCAAAATATAAGATAACTAAAACTCCAGTTATTACTAACCCAAGAAACCTCATATCAATCAATCTTACTTTAGTAGTTTACTTGCGCGCAAGCCCCTTATATGAGATAGTAAAAAAAATATAAAGATTCAAATATGAATCAAAAAGGTTTCGCTCTTTTCTATCTACTAATTATTTTGGCAATAGCAGGGTTTGTATTTATAAAATATTCGCCCTTTATAAAACAGATAAATACTTCTTGGCAAATTGTTGATCCCCAAATCCCAGAAAAGCAACAAACCCAAGCAACAGACAGTGCACAAATTAATCAAGCAGAGTTGGAAAAATATTTAACTGTTGAAGCAGCTTTACTCGGAGTTTCGAATAACATCAGCTTATCATTTACAGACTTAGACCATAATACCAGAGATAACTATTTCCTCCGGTAACGTTGTCCCGACAGAACTGGAGACAGATGAATTTCCGCGGCTTAGAGAAGGAACAAAAGATACAATTTATCAATTAGTTGAGTCAATGATTGTTCAATCAGATAATACAGCTTACAACACTCTTTTAGATATTTTAGATCGCAGAAATATTAATTTGGCTTTGCGCAACATCGGCATTACCGAAACAGTGGTGGGAGAAAAACTCAATCTGGATGACAACCAGTTCCAGCAAGATTTACAAGCACCAGGCAGACAACCCAATACCACCACTGCCGAGGATTTAACTACTTTTTTTGATCTTTTATATAACAAACAAATAGCTCATTCAGAAGAGATACTGTCAATTTTCAAAAGGCAAAAAATAAATAATATGATACCGGTTCTGCTGCCGAAAGATATTGTGATTGCACACAAAACCGGCGAGTGGTCCTCAATTTATCATGACAGCGGAGTGATTTTTAAACCGGCCGATCCTTTTGTCTTATCAGTATTAACTAACAGCGGAGATCCAAAAATTGTTTCTGCGATAGCTAAAGTTGCCTACCTTCAGACAGCCGACTCAATCGGCCAAGGAGATAAACAAAATAGGCCTATTTCTGAAAAAGTAGATTCAAAAAAATCAAACCAATTAATTACTCTAACCAAACTCCCTAACAGTGCTGAAGTTTTGGCGGCAGAAACTCCGGAAAAGTTCCCTACCATTACTGCATCTGATTTAGGCATTCCACCTAAAGATCTAAATCCTAATGCTAAGGAAATCTCTGATTTAGGTCAGGCCCTGATTACACCCGATTCAATCCTTTATGGCATAAAGAAATTCTTTGAAGAGCAACAATTGAAAAATGCCCGAACTAGCAGTGATTTGGTGACAGCTCATCTAAACTTAGCTAAATCAAGGCTGGCTGAAGTTAAAAGATTATTGGGGCAGGGGGATATCAAAGGTGCTGATAGATTGCTTAATGAATCTGAAAATCATTTAAGTTTAGCAACCGATATAGCCAAAAACGATCCGGAAAAGGATCTACTACTTGTTAAAATCAAACATGTTAATGATCTACATTTTGCCGTTCTTCTAGACAAAGCAAAATCCATTCCTGCTACATCTAAAGGTCAATTTATTGATAGCGTATACAATTTTTACCAGAGAAATCAAAAAGATGTTGACCCGGTTATAAAATCCTCGGTCATTGCCAATCCCAGTCAACAGAAACCGGCCATTGGCGAAATTATAGAAATTAAAAATAATGAGGCAACTTTAAAATTCGAAGACGGTACCACCAAACAAGTAATCTTGAGAGCAGAAACAAAAGTTCGCAATTTCCAACAAACTTCTTATCAAGATGTGAGCTCAGTGAAAAAAGGAGATAAAATAGCAGTAATTGGACTTACTAATAAACAATCAAAAATCATTCCCCAATTTATCTTAAAAGACGTTCCAAAAGAATTACCCAATAAACACACCGGTACAGTGATTGAAATTAATCCTGATGAAAATACTTTAAAGATAATTGATAAACAGGGACAAATTCAGTTAATCAACATTCTAGATCAAACTATTATCAAGGCTAAAGACACAAGTGTGTCACTGGAGGGAATAAAAGCCGGTTCGCAAATCACTGTTTTTGGTACAACTAACCAACCTCAAGTCGTATCGCCGGTTCCTAGCGGATCATTCTCTCCTTCGGTCTCATCAACTACTCCCTCACCCAATCCCACAAACTTACCTGGCTCTAATATAGATAATGCTAATCCACCGTCAACCAATAATCAATCTTCTGCCAAGCCAAAGATCATTGAAATACAAGCTATTTCTATCACTGTCACAAAAAATAGCTCAGGCT
>JAMCTD010000079.1:1501-5185 GCA_023380995.1 Patescibacteria group bacterium | reverse complement strand
CATAATCAGGTTGTTTAATAAACAATTCTTTTTCATCAAGGATAGGAATAAGAGTGCCTGGAATATATTTTCCTATTTTATAAGAACCCTTAATTTCCACAACACAATCCAGTATGTCTTGATCTAACTTTAAATAATTAATTAATGTACTGGCACGGGATGGAGCGCTAATACCAAAAACCTTTTTTCCTTTTTTCTTTATTTCTAAAAGCAACTTTTGTAATCCCAGCTTTGACAATACTACCTTATCTTTAAATTTAAGTAAGTTGTCCATCTTAGTAACTACTTCTTTTTCCATTGCCAATATTTTGGAGACACTTTTATCTTTGGGATACAAGCCTTTTCTGGCCGCATATACTCTTATCGAGCCTCCGTGTGAGGGAATTTGTTTTGCATGGAAAACTTCCAATCCATGCATCTTTAATAAGTAAATCAGACTGGCTAGGGAATAATACCTTAAATGTTCATGATAAATAGTATCGTATTGAACTGTTTTAATTAACGGATAAAGATAATGAGACTCGGAAATGAAAACACCATCCGGCCTCAAAAGCGAGATAATATTATCCAGGACTCCATTGACATCCTCTATATGTGCAAATACATTTGCTGCCGTAACAATTTTTGCTTTTCCATACTCTTTTTTGACTTTGGCAACTACTTCAGCCCGAAAATAATCCTGCATAGTAAGTATACCTTTCGCAATTGCTAACTTTCCGATATCCTCAGGGGTGATTCCCAAAACCCTGGCAGATGAAACAAAATTACTAAGCAGCGTCCCGTCATTACTTCCGATATCAACCACAAGATCATCCTGTTTTAAACCGATCATTTTTCTTACTTCTTGTCCTAAGTCAGCAAAATTATCCCTTAAAACTTTTGTTGTCCCGCTTGTATAAGGATAACTTTTCGGAAAAATTACCTGGGGATCTACAACTAAACCCAACTGGGTTAAGTGACACCTTGGACAATATAGAAGCTCTGCCGGATAACTTGGTTGTTCTTTGGGTTTTGAACCAATGGGGTGTAACTGATTAACAGGAGGCAGATAACCTAAAAATAAAACCGATTTTAATTTGGGGCTGTTACAAATCTGGCAATGCTCAACAACTGAACTTCCTCCGGTTCCAAAAACTGATTTCAAATTAGCCTTAGTCATTTTTAGGTTGTAAATGGGCAAAAGCATTATACCATTGCACTGTTTTTTGTAAACCCTTTTGTAAACTAAACTGAGTTTTAAAACCTAGTTTTTTTAATTTTGTGATATCAGGACAACGGCGAAGAGTCCCACCTTTGGCTAATTTTCCTGGTATTAACTTGATATCTTTGTTAAAGCATCTACCAATTTCTTGTACCAGCTGCCTAACAGATGTTTCTTCCATCGTGCCAATATTGTAAATTTCTAAATGCTTACCTTTTTCCAATACCTTTAGCAATCCTTCTGTAAAATCATCAATAAACATAAAAGCCCTGGTTTCTTTCCCGGACCCTTGTATGGGTAAATTAATTTGCCCTTTTTTTTTATTTTCTACTACTTTTTTGATACGCAAAGCTAGCTGTGGTATAGCATGCTCCCATCCCATATCAGGACCATAAACATTGTGCGGCCTAACAATTAGTACCTGTTTAAAATATTTCCGCCCGTAATTTACCGCCAGAAGTTCTGAGATTATTTTCCCTCCTCCATAAGAATATCTGGGATTTAATGGGTCCGGTACAACCAAAGGCACCGTCTCAGGAGTCGGTATCACTGAAGGGGTTTGATAAACTTCAGAACTGGAGACTAACACCAGCTCCGGAACTTTTTGTTTTATACACCCGTCTAAGACATTCATCATTCCTTTAACTCCTACTTCCAAAACTAATTCCGGTTTTGTATAAAAAAACTCAGTCCCGTTTATGTATGCCAAATGCATCACCTGGTCTATCCCCCTACAAGCTTTTTCCACAACTTTAGGATTCCTAATATCACCTTTAATAAATTCAAACTTGCCTTTAATTTCTTTTAATCTTCTCATTGATCCACGCGACTGATTATCTAGTACCCTAACCTTTTCTCCATTTTTAACCAACGCTTTTACTAAAGCACTCCCTATAAAACCTGTTCCCCCTGTAACAAGAATCTTTTTTTGCATTCTGAAAGTATTACTTAACTTAACAAAAAAAGCAATCTTTTAAATACACTTTTGTTGCAATCCCCTAGTTCTTCTATTAAAATACCCTCAAAATGGCTATTAAATGTGAAACATCAAGGTTATTTGGGTTAATAAGAGAAACTCAAATAATTCAACCGATAAAAATACCTAAGGATCCAGATCAAAGTTTTAGATATCATGATGAGGTACGAGCACTAATACATAATCTAGAAGCGGAGAAGGAAACTGGCGTTTGTAAGCTACCTCCAAATTTTTACATTTTAGACTATTGGGAAAGAAGCATTCCTTTGGAAGGTATGCCTTATTTTACTCCTAAAACAGCACTTTATTTTGATATCGATGAAGCCACAGGACAAACATATGCAAGTATGATCAGAATGATGTATGGCGGTACTTTTGAGTGGTCATTTTGGGGCGTTCAAGATCAAGAAATTAATTTTACCAGTAGAAGAGATATTTCAGGCATCAAAAGACATTATTGGTGGGAGCCAAATTAACAACAAGCTTTTATAATAACCGCCATGTTAAGAAACAATATTGAAAGAAAAATATTATCAGAAATAAGAAATGAGGTACAAAATATCTTTACTAATCCTTTAGTAGATCCTGTTCATGATATTACTCATATATTAATGGTCGTAGATAATATTCAACAAATAAGCAGAGGCGAAAATCAGGATCTATTTGTGCCCACTTTAGCAGGTTGGTTGCATGATGTCGGAAGAATTGCTGAAATTAAAGCTAAACAAGAAGGTCGCAACTTACCTCATGCTCAAGCCTCTGCAGAACAAGTTCCTTTATTTTTAGGAAAGCATCGACGAACCTTAAAAGTTGAAACAATAGAAACCATTCAAGATGCAATTGCAAGACATAGCGATCTAAACAAACCAGATGATTCATTAATAGCAATTTATTTAAAAGAAGCCGACAGATTAGCAGGATTAGGAGCTGTTGGGATTTTTAGGAACGTAGCAGAATCTGGTTTAAAACACCGTCATCTAATTAACATGGATAACCCCTTTCCTAATGACCCTATTAAACCAAGTCGTTTTAGAGAATCAGACGCTTCTGCTATAGAAGCTTTGCTTTTTATTTCGGAATGGCATGAAATGTTTAGAACTGAAACAGGTACAAAATTAGCCAAACCACACGCAGAGGCAATGGCCAGATTCTTATGGCAAATTGCATTTGAAACAGGCACAAAAATAGAGTGTGCTCGAAACCGAATAATACAAACCCTTAGTAGCGATGTTCCAGATCTACAAGCACAAATTAACCCATTCTTAATTTAGAAACTTTTAAGCAGTTTAATTGTTTGTTCAATTTGTCTTTTTTGACCATAGGCTATTTGAGGTAATTTATTTATTGGAAACCATCTAAAACCTTCGTACTCCTCCCCTTCTTCCCTGCACTTTATTTTGATATCGATGAAGCCACAGGACAAACATATGCAAGTATGATCAGAATGATGTATGGCGGTACTTTTGAGTGGTCATTTTGGGGCGTTCAAGATCAAGAAATTAATTTT
>JAMCTD010000079.1:0-1491 GCA_023380995.1 Patescibacteria group bacterium | reverse complement strand
TAGAAACTTTTAAGCAGTTTAATTGTTTGTTCAATTTGTCTTTTTTGACCATAGGCTATTTGAGGTAATTTATTTATTGGAAACCATCTAAAACCTTCGTACTCCTCCCCTTCTTCCCGCACTTCTCCTGAAATTATTTCAGCGGGATACACAATACTTATTGGTTGTTTCGTTTTATCCTGGTTATTTCTTCCATCAATATACGAAGGGAAGTTAACATTAAATGGTGACAAAATCTTAACCTTTATTGCCAAATCCTTGGCATGCCTTTGTATTGCCGCTTGCAATGTTTCCCCTTTCCAAATTCTTCCTCCAATCATGCACCACCGCCCCTTCGCGTATCCGGTTTTTCTTACCAGCAATAAAACCTCCCAAATATCACCTTTTTTCCGTAAAATAACTAAATTTACTGTCGGAATAGGAGTTTTGTCAGTTACTAAAGCATATTCAGCATCACTCATCCAAAAAGACTTTTTTTGCATAATTTAAGAAGCGGTGCTAGCAGGAATTCTAACTAATTTCCTTTTTCTTTTCAAATTATGTAAGCGTAATATCCCCCAAATAAACCACCTTAAATACTCTCTAAACCAGGGACCTAAACTAAAAGTAGATTTCCCTCCGTATAATCTATCTATAGAGATTATCGGCACTTCTCCCAATCTAAATCCCTCTGCCTGAGCCTTAACAGCCAGTTCAAATACCACAGCCCATCCTTTAGGATTAGATTCTAAAGATATTCTTTCAAAAATTGATTTTTTAAACATTTTAAATCCGGTAGTAGCATCTGTAAAAACAGAACCTGATAAAAAACTGAACATTTTATTTGCAGTTCTGGATAAAAACCCCTCAACTAAAGAGCCTCCTAATCTTCTGCCACCATGAGCATACCTCGTACCACTGATAAAGTCGCATCCGGAGTCTAGAAGCTTTACCATATCCCCTATTGCTAAAACAGGTCCGGCATCGTCAACTGCAAAAATTAGAATACATTCTCCCCTGGCGGCATTAACACCTGCTTTAATAGCATTTGGCACACCTTTACCAAATTTATTGTGTACCAACCTGACATTTTTGAATTTTGGCTGCATCTTCTTTATCACAGGAATCGTATCATCCTGCGCAGAATCAAATATCACCAATATTTCGTTCGGGACATCTAATACTGCTGATAAAATCTTAAGCATCATTTCAACATTAATTCCCTCATTTCTGACAGGTAGCAAAATAGAAATTTTAGTAGAAGAATCAATATTTTTAACCATTTAAAAAATCCTTAATTAAAACAGATACATATTTAACATCCCTATCAGTCATAGTAAAGGCAGAAGGCAACCATAGGGCCTGCGGAGACAACTTCGTGCTGTTTGGAAAAAGTTTATTAGATAATTTATAAGGCTCTTTAGTTGAGGGGTTTTTATCCAGAACTGCAAATAAAATGTTCAGTTTTTTATCAGGTTCTGTTTTTACAGATGCTACTACCGGATTTAAAAT
>JAMCTD010000078.1 GCA_023380995.1 Patescibacteria group bacterium | reverse complement strand
TGATTTTAAACTGATAAAATCCTGACGATTAACAACGTACTGCTGAACGGTCTGGACAATTACCTGGATTCTGGCAGCTTTCTACAAACCCTTCATAAGGTCTTTCGTTAATATAGCCACAAGCAGGACAAGGGAAAGTCCTCTCTCCTTTACTATCAGGTGTTAAGAGACCTCCTCTACCTATAGCTACAGCAGAACCAGCAACTGTTTGGAATGCAGTTCTACTACCGCTGCTTGACCTCGGAGGACAACTGCCTGAATGATTTCCTAGCATCTGCATAATAGCCATTTTTGCCTCATCTGAATAAGACAAGCTTGCCACTTCGTGGTAAACAAGCTGTCTTCCGCCATAATAATCAAATTGATTACTCGCTTCTGCAAGTACTCTATTATTGGCAAAGAACTGTTTTTGGACCTCTGTAGCCTGTTTAAGGGCTTCTTTTTTATATTGCTTGTCCTCTCCATTTCTAATCATAGCCCAAGCTTTTGGAGCATCAATTAATTTCTCTAAAATATCAATCCAAGGTTTGTCAGTATTTAGAATCAGAGGGACAGCCCTAATTTGGTCGACATCCTTAAAAACTGGTTTATTTTGGCTAAAACTGGTTAAATTCCAAGCAAACCTCATACACTCTTCTTCATTACAATCTAAAACTATGGCCCTGTTAAATACTTTTTTGACACCATCCTCATATTGAATCTCCTGGATAATAATTTTAGAGGTAGGATAAACGTTTGCCTTAGGAGGGCTAATCCAAACACTCACCCCTTCGCTGCTGCTAGCTGCCCATTGTTCAGTAGCCAAAACAGCCTGGTATTCTAACTGCCCTAAAGGGCTGGTTTTATCCATCGCTTTATCATCTTTAACTAAACAATTAGCCGTTGGTGAAAATAGTTCTCCTTGAGGACTAATTAAGTAGGTATAAGGATCAGGAATTCGGTTAGTTTCCTGGCTTAAGGAAGCCAATTCCTCAACAAACTGTTCTGGGACGGTATTTTGCCAACCGCGGATATTTGCAATAGCTGTTCGTTCTCGTTCTGATACTGGCATAAAAAATCCCCTCTCTTCGAGGGGTTAAAAAGGGTGTACTCTTTAGCTCGAAGAAAGTAAAAGGACTCAGGCAGCCCGACTATTACGGTTACGGCATAGTTTTGGATTTACACCAAATTCCCCTGACTTGCCACAATCATCTCTCTTCCGAGACTGATTGTGGTGTGACTGATCTGAACCAGTCAATCCCTTTTAAGTTGTAGAGGTCAGAGTATAGGTTTTTTCCAAAGATTTCAAGATACAAGATATAGTATAGTTTGGACTATATTTATCTACTCACCATACCCTATGCATTACTGATTATCTAAATTGACCTATTTTGTACCCCTGGACTATAGTTTTTTCACGAGGTATAAAAAGGGTTGGTATGGAACCACATCCAGTCCCACAAAATGTTACCTCTTTCCAATTTAAGCTGGTTGGAGACATGACCTTAAAACAGTTCATGTACCTTGCCATAGGAGTTGGCATGGCTTATCTTATATTTGTCTTTTTTGCCCATGATTATCCTTTTGTTGCCTGGCCTTTAATAATAACTTCTGCTCTATTAGGAGCTGGTTTTGCTTTTCTACCCGTAGGATCCCGTCCCTTGGATTATTGGTTAGCAGCTTTTTTAAAAGCAGTTTATTCTCCTACAAAAAGGGTTTGGAAGAAAAATGGCAAAACTTTTAAGGAAGATCCTTTATATAACAGCCGCCTGGTCATGTACATCTCAGGTATTAATGCAGCCCAACCAGCCAGTCAACCAATCAGTCAACCATCCAGCGCCCAAACTGCTTTGCAACCCGCTGGCATTTCCAATCCTCAACCTGCAAACCTACCTAATTTACCAGAGATTCCTGCTCTCCAACCTGACCAACCTCTTCCAACCTCAGAAGAACTACAAAAAACAGTTGATTTGGCACGTCAAGCTCAACAACTGCAAATGAAGATTATTCAAACAGAAAGAACTTTATCACAAATTAAGGATCAAGCCAGACAACCAATCCCCGTCCCCATAGATTACAGCCAGCAAGTCAACAAAATTCTGGCTGATTTACAGAATTTGATAAACCAAGCATCGGAAATAAAAAGACAAATCCAATCAGTTCAAGAGCCACAACCAAAAGCAGAAACCCCGTCTCCGCCCCCAATTGTAAAAGAAAAAATCAAGATTGTCATGTCTGCCAGACCCAAGCAAACAGAGATAAGCCTAACCACCTTTCCCAATGTTATCAATGGAATTGTTAAAGATAAGAGAAATAATTACCTGGCAGGAGTGGTAGCTGTCATCTATGATAAAGAGGGCTTACCGGTAAGGGCTTTAAAAACAAATAAACTTGGTCAATTTACCAGCTCAACCCCCTTGCCTAACGGCACTTATACCTTAGAACTTGAGAAAGATGATTTTACCTTTGATGTTTTACAATTAGAATTAACAGGCCAGGTATTGTCTCCTTTGCTGATTGCAGCAAAGGAATGAGTTTGGAGTTTCATGAATACAACACAAAAACATCTGTCAATTGCTGATATATATGAAGATATCCTGCTGTTAAAAGACGGTGGAGGAGCTTTGGTGCTTCAGGTGTCAGCTGTTAATTTTGGCCTGCTGTCTGAACGGGAGCAAATGAGTATTATTTATGCCTTTGCCCAAATGTTAAACTCGCTTTCTTTTAGCATCCAAATAGTCATCACTTCACAAAGGCTAAACATTGGTTCGTATTTACTGCTTTTGGATAAAGCCCAAAAAGCCCAAAGCAACCCCCTGCTTTCACAAATGATCACAGAATATAAACAATTTATCCAAAGCACCATCAAAGAAAATGAGGTGCTGGACAAACAGTTTTATATAGTCATACCTCTTTTTAGCATAGAATTAGGCCTTTCCACCCAACAAACAGTCTTAAAACAGAAAATTAAGACAATACTTTTGCCAAGAAGGGATCAAGTTATAAGACAAATGGGAAGAATTGGACTAAAAGCAGTTCAACTATCCAGACAAAAATTAATTGAGGTCTTCTATGATATTTATAATGGCCAAATGATAGAAAAACCTGCTGGACAATCGTTAAACCCTGAAAGCTTGGCAGTTAAACTTAAAAACCCCCAGCCAATTCAGAAAGACTCAGAAAGACTCAGGATGCCAGAAAGTCAGAATGTCAAAGCATCAGATAATCCGGATATCAGATCTTCTGGTACATCTGGTATTCCGGGCTCTCCCATATCAGCCAATACACCAACCCAACCGCCAATCATCACTCAAAACTCAAGATCACATCCATTTGTAGTGGAAGAATTGGAGGAATGATAATAATTTAAAATTCAAAATGCAAAGTTCAAAATTGCAATTTAAAATTTAAAAGTTTTCAAAGAAAACTACCAAAATTTTTAACTTTTAACTTTGAACTTCTAACTTAAATAATATGAATATCTTTAGTAAACTTAAAAAAACAAATATTAAAAACGTAGTTACTCCTCCTCAACTAACCTTAGAGGATGTTTTAGCTCCTGGGGAAATGGAGGTAGATTTTAGTTATTTTAGAATAGATAACCGTTTTTTCCGAACTTATTTTGTGTCCAATTACCCCAGGTTTGTTGAACCAAACTGGCTTGAACCATTAATATCTTTTGACCGCTCGCTTTTGATTTCCATGTTTATCTATCCTTCACAATCCCAAGGAGTCTTAGATGAACTTAAACGCAAAGTAGCAGAAATGGAAGCCACCATCCAAACAGACCTGGAACGGGGCAGGGCAATAGACCCGGCTGTAGAGGTAGCTTTGGAAGATGCAAAAACACTACAAGATCAACTGGTCAGGGGCGTCGAACGCTTTTTCCAATTCTCACTTTACATCAGCATTCCGGCCCAATCCTTAGAAGAGCTGCAAAATACCTCCAAACTAGTAGAATCTACCTTAGCTTCTTTGTCCATAACTGCCAAACAAACTACCTTACAAATGGAGGATGGTTTTAAATCTACCCTGCCCCAAGGAACAGATCTTTTAAACCTAACCCACAACATGGATACCACATCTTTAGCCACAATCTTTCCATTTGCCTCATCAGAGCTTACTGCCAATGAAGGCATCATGTACGGCATCAACGAACACAATGATTCCCTGGTTATATTTGACAGGTTTAGCTTGGAAAATGCCAATTCAGTAGTTTTTGCCAAATCCGGTGCCGGAAAATCCTACTTTGTGAAACTGGAGGCCTTAAGATCACTGATGTTTGGAACCGAAATTATCATTATTGACCCGGAGCAGGAATACTTACCGTTATGCCAGGCTGTGGGGGGAGAATATATTAATTTCTCCGCCTCATCCCCGGTTAAAATCAATCCTTTTGACCTACCCTTAGGACAAGCAGGAAAATCTCCTGAAAATCAATTAGGCAGCAAGATTCTTTCCATCACAGCTTTCCTACGCCTGGTGTTAGGCAACTTAAATGCTCAGGAAGCTGCTGTTTTAGACCGGGCTTTAAAACAAACATACCTGCTTAAAGGCATCACGGACGATCCCAGGACCCAAACCAAAGCTCCGCCTTTAATGGAGGACTTATATAAAGTTTTAATCGGCATGGAAGAAGGATCTGCCATGGAGCTGGCAGCCAGGTTGGAAAGATTTATTAAAGGATCTTTAATGGGAATTTTTTCTTCCCAATCCAACATTGATATTTCCAATTCTTTTACAGTATTTTCCGTGCGTGACCTGCCTGACCAGCTAAGGCCTTTGGCCATACACATGATTTTGGATTATGTTTGGACCAAAATCAGGAGCAAGCTTAAAAAGAGACTTTTGATTGTTGATGAGGCTTGGTATTTAATGAGAAACCAGGATTCTGCTGACTTTTTGGTGGATATGGCCAAAAGAGCCAGAAAATACTACTTGGGACTGACCACCATTACCCAAGACGTGGAAGATTTCTTATCAAGCGAGAGGGGAAAAGAAATTATTTCCAACTCCTCAATCCAAACTCTCTTAAAACAAGCTCCTGCCTCAATTGATCTTTTAGCCCAAGTTTTTAACCTCTCAGAAGGGGAACAAAGATTGCTTTTGTCAGAAGGAATTGGCCAGGGGATATTTTTTGCAGGCAATACCCATGTGGCAATAAGAGTAGTAGCCTCTCCGAAAGAGCATCAACTGATTACTTCAAATCCGGCTGAAATATTGGCAAGGCAATCCGACCAAGCGAAGTGAGGAAGCTCGCTTGCAAACAGTGTCTAAATGGCATTTTTTGACAAGGGCGTAATAGTTAATGATACTTTAAACTTATGGCAGTAAGAGACGTCAGAAATTTTAGTTTTTTAAAAAGGGCAATCGAGCAAAGATACCGTTTCCGAAACGACCCCACTAACCCTAACTTCAGAAGCTTCAAAGGCATCCAATATGAACCCCAAACAAATCCCAACTCAGTTTTTGGGAGAATCTATTCAACGTTTAGGGAACTTATTGATAAAAAACATCTTAATTTAAAACAGTATTTAAACATCGGAGAAAAAAGCGTACTGGAAAGGCTTTATCTTAACTTAAAAAAAGATGCTAATTTAAAGTTTTTGGATGATTCTGATTCCATCGTAAACGATCAAAAGTATGAGTTATCAGACCAATATTATCAAGGACAATCAAAAGAAATCACGGCACTGCAACAAGCTGAGCCTGCACCGGTTGCGCATGCAGGAATGCCAAGCGCTCCAGCAATCACAAGAACACCCTCCCAACCACGTTTTATCCACAACATTCCCCAAACCCCTGTACCTGCTAAAACTAAACAACCTAATATACCAACTGAAAAAATAATAAACCCGGGTGGAGAACCAGCAAAGCCTGAAATACCACAGAATTTTCAAAAAGCCTTTGAGGGTGAACCAGCAGAAGTGCTTCATCCCAACAGACAACCTGTTCCAGAAGTTTTCAATAAAGCTTTTAAGAATGCACCTGACTATACATTAAATCCAACTCAGGCAGCACCTCAGGAATCCTCCAAACAATCAAGTATAAAACAACCTCCATTCCAAACTCCTAAAATCCCTACGTCCTTTGCCAATACAGCAAAAAATCTCACTTCAAAAGGTGGAGTTTTTTTTCAAAAAAATGTGGGCAAATACTTTACTGCAGGCAGGGTTGCAACACTGGCTTCAACTGGAATTGGGGCAATTACCGGCGGAGCGCTGACCAACGGTAATCCTCTAGGCATATTCGGGGGCGGGGGATTAGGAGCACTAGCGCCATCCTGGATTAGGAGCGGAGGAGCAACCAAACTACTGGGGAACGTGGGGAATGGAGCTATCAACGCAGGCGTCAGATTTTCTAACCAGATAGGCAACGGAGCAACTAAATTTTCCGTAGGATCAAAGAAGGCGATAATCTGGGTTTTTGTGGGAATAATATTATTAAGTATAATAGGAGGCTTGTTTGGAGCAACCTCAGGAACCACACCCAGTACCGGAACAGTCCCAGTTGGAACAAGCAGTGATATCAGCAGCTGTAAATTTACCAGAGCAAATGTCAGTGCTCCATTCCAAAGCTCTCTTCTACTATCTTATATCCAAGAAGCAGCACAAAAATCTACCATCCCTCCACTGCCAATTTGGATATGAGTATGCTTTTCGTTGCACCCTCCACCACATATCTTACCACCAAAATCACCAGATTGTTTAGCGTTAGGATTGCCACTGCCTGGTTGAGTATGATGAAGTTGTA
>JAMCTD010000077.1 GCA_023380995.1 Patescibacteria group bacterium | reverse complement strand
AGATAGATCTAGTTATGTACCAGACTCAAGCTTATAGTTTTGACAGTCAATTATTTTTTCTGCTATAATCCGTTCCTATGTCAGAAAGAATTGGTGATGCGTTCAAAGTAATGGGTAGGGGCCATGATAGAGTTCATAAAGCATGGAGAAATTATGATCCTGATCTTTACTCTACTGCTGATGCCAAATATATACTTTCGAAAGCAGCTCCTGAAAACAGGGATTTTCTATTTGGTAAATCTCCACTTAATCCCACCCGCAATAAAGATAGAGCTAAAATTTGGTCTTTGCCACCAGAAGTCTTAGAAACAGTTAAAGGGATAGTTAAAGATGCAGGGCATGTCCATACTATGCCCTTTGTTCTTGGAACATATGAGATGGATTTAAGAAAAATGAGAATGAATGATGTTTGTATAACTGATCCTTATATGGGTTATTTAGTAGCTACAGGTGGTTTAGAAGGATTTTCTATGCCCTTCTTACGGGGTCTCTATTATGCTGGTAGAAGCAGTTGGTGGAGACACGAATCAATACATGCCAGACACCACCATCAAATGGCTTACTTTTTAGAGGCTGCAGATACAGATAAACAGCATCCCAGATACGGATATGAAGAAGGTTGGCAAAGTAAATCAAGGCTGGATGAAGCAGCTTATACTATTCATGAATCTGGAATTGAGGAATTATTTACCAGATGGCAAGCATTAAGGGAATCGAGAGGAGTAAGAGAAAAGGCTGTTTCAACAGTATCGCTCCTTTTTTATATGGAATATGCAACTTTTACTGGAATCAGGAATATGTTTATTGATACTAAAGAAAGGACAGCCGATCTTATTGAAAATGGAGGAATTAGGGTTCCGCTTAAAGTAGCCACCGCAGCTGGAATTATGTTTCTTCCCTCATGGCTTAATGGACAAACCCATTTTGTAGATAACCTAGGTGATGCCGCTTCGAACTTATTACCTCTTACTAACCATCAGGTAACAGGAGTTTTCTGGCGGGGACAAACATATGTAGGGATAGCTGCTGTATCTGCCTTATTTAGTACAAAAGAAAAAGGTGCTTTTAAGAAATTAGAAAGAGATGGTGAAAGATTACCAACAACAGAATATAAATTTCCCTATGCCTATAGCCCTGTTACTGCTGTTGGACGATCAATAGGACTTCTTCGCTATCTTAGTGGTGTTTGGGATCAAATACCAAATTATAGACTAATAGAATCGCCTGGACAGGTTGATGCTGTTAAACGAGAGGTAGATGATAAAGTTGCAGCTAAAATGGATCCTGGAAAACACCAATTTACTATGCAGGTGGTAGAAGATGCCTTGCGCCCTTTTGAGCAAGCAAATAAATCTGCCTTCCCTCAGGATGTCTATCTAAAAGGAATGTTTACACCTGCATTGTATCTCAGGCTTAGAGAGCTATATAGGTAAATACAATCTATTCATTTCTAAATATCCATTAAGTTGGTTTAACTGGAAAGCTAGAGACTCTGTTTGTTCCCGATCAGCGAAAAACATAGTATAATTTAGCCTGTTGGGAAGGTCAAAGATCCTGAGTCTATCGAAGGATTCCTGTTCCCTGCACAGTTTTAATATAATAGTTGAACTAAGATCCATATTTCGTAGTTACGTCAGCACCTTTGCAACAAATTGAGTAGGTGTTAACAAGTTTAAAGATAGATGTAAACGCCTGTGATTGTAATATACCAGATAGTTTTTAAGCTGTCTTTGTATATTTTCATCAGGTAGTCTACCTTTTAGACATTCTTCCTGGATAGTTCTGTTAAATCTTTCAACATGGGCATTGTCATTAGGCTTTCTGACTCTGGAATGTCTTAAAACTATGTTTTTTCTTCTTAAGAGGTAGGATAATGAAGGAGAGAACTCAGAACCATGATCTGTTTGGATAGTATGGAATTTAAATCCAAAATACTTTTGAGCATTTAATATTACCTGTAAAGAAGTTTGGTGGTTAATGTGAGTATGGTATTCTGCATAACCTAACCTAGAATACAGATCAATTACTGCATAGATGTAAGTCCTAGAAAAATCTGAGTAGACAAAGTGGATAGTATCCATTTGGATCAAACAACCAGGAAAGGAAGCATCAGGTTTGGGCACAAACACATAATCCTTGGCTTGTTTTTTCTTTCTAGTTAGCCTTTTTCTTCTTAAAGTCCTTTCTACAGAGGACAGAGAAACCTTAAACCCTTCCTGTTGCATATGAGCATGGATGACTGGAGCACACCTGCCTAATCTAGTCCTTAAAAGGACTATTCTGTTAACTATTTCTTTAGATAATTGGTTTGGATGGTATTTAGGTCTTGAGGGTAGAGTATCAATCATGGAGTTGCCATTTAATTTAAGTTTCTTGGCTCTTTTAACCCATCTCCATACAGTTGATCTGTTAACTCCATACTTTAGTGCTGCAGCTTGCATGGATAATCCTCTCCATACCACGTCATTTCGAGCATGCATTCTTGCCTTAGGCATATGAGGATTGCTAGTATATGGCATAGGTAGGTGTTTTCTTTTAGGCTTCTAACTTAAAGTTAACACCTACCTTTTTTGTTGTCCAAAAATTTAGCTTAAATGTTGCAAAGCTATTGAAGTATTACGTATTTACCCTATAGTTTTACTTCTAATCTGATTTCTTGTATAATTCTATCTATGCTTAATCAAGAAAAAGATAGTCTTTGGTATCAAGCCAGATTTGAAGCAGCGATGTCCCGTGCAGCTGTTGGATTAAAACCTATTCATCCTAAAATTGATTTTGCTGGAATAAAGCCTGATTTTTATACCAGTATTATATTACGGAGATTTGAGGACAATAGATTTGAGCTTTTAATAGATAAAGATCCTAATAAAGAATATAAATGGGGTGATCACACCGACATTCTTGATCAATATAAAATAGCTGATGATTATACTAAAACTTCTAATGGGTTTTTATTTACCTCCCAAAGTCAGAGATATTTAATGCTGAATGTATTAGGAGGGGTTTTTGCTAATGATAAACAAAGAAGATCACTGAAAGGTATCGCTGAGCTAATGTTAAGGTATAAAGTAATGCAACTGTTTTCTATAAGGATTACTACTGAGGGATATAGAATGGAGCAAACATTTATCCCAATTGACGCCAAGATGGTTGACGAAATGTTATTTAATGGATGGACATCTGATATGGCCCGTTATCATAACTGGACTAACTTTGAATGGTTAAGATTTAGGTTGGCAATGCAGATACCTGAGTGTAGGAAAAGTTCTTCTAGTAACCACTAACTCCAGTGCTTTTGCTAGAGCTTAAAAAACTCTAGGGATTTGTAGGCCAACATGGCTGGCCAGACTAGGGATTTTAGAACACCAAAAACCCCATCCCAAAAACTGGTGGCATGTTGAATAAAATAAACCAGAGCCCCAATTAAACCTAACCCATACACAGCACCTGGGGTTCCACCGCTGCTCATTATCCTTCTTTCTTTACGTTCAGATCCAGAAAGATCTTTCTCTTTAGCCATTTTTACCTCCTTTCTTAATATGTATATTTTATCCTTTATTTGTAATAATTTGCCACTTGATTTGGTATTAATAATCTTGTAAATTACCCCTCTCTTACTGATTATTATGAATTCTGCCCAAGTTTCAAATTTCAGAGATTATATTTACCAAAACCTGCTTAGTTTAGCTACTGAGGAAGGTATTAATGCTTCAGGGAAAGATGAAATTTATGGTTGTATTTTTGGCAGGGATAGTGCTTTAACCATCTTAAAAATCCTAAAAGTTCATCAAAAAGCTCCTTCCGTTGAATTATTGCAAATTTGCCGCCGCGCCCTGTTAACTTTATGTAGCCTGCAAGGTAAAGAGACTAATATTGAAAGTGGCGAAGAACCAGGTAAATTTATTCACGAATTCAGAAGGGAAAAGTATGAGCATTTGACCACTTTGCCTTATAAGCCCTGGTACCTTTACCCTGATGGGTTTTTAAGAAACTATGATTCACTTGACTCTACTCCCCTGGTTTTAATTGCCCTTTATAAATACTGGCAGCAAACTTCTGATAATGAGTTTTTAATTACTGTACTGCCTCAGATTGAGATGGGTTTAAACTGGATCATCACTTTTGGAGACAAAGATAAAGATGGGTTGGTTGATTACACTCTTTCTCAGGAGCGCAAGCACGGAGGCTTAGTGGTTCAATCTTGGACTGATTCACATCAATCTTTAACAGGAGCTGATGGTTTATTTCCTGCTTATCCAATTGCTCCTGTGGAAGTTCAGGGTTTTACCTGGTTAGCTTTAAAACTATGGTCATATTTTTACAAAGCTCAATCTCCAGTCTTTGCCCATAAACTTGATACCCAGGCTGATAAAATGAAAGAGGTTTTTAACAGTCTGTTTGTTTATAAAGATGGGATCTACCTTTTTGCAGGACAGGCAATTGATGGCAATAAAAATTTGATTAAAACCGTGACTGGTAATCCTTTAATGTGTTTGTGGGCATCAGATATTTTAAACAATCAGGTTCAATGTATTATTGAGGATGATTTTATTGGCAGTATAATCGAGAGGGCTTTTCAGCCTGATTTGTTTGATCAGGATGCAGGAATCAGGACTATGAGTACCCTTTCCCCCACCTTTAATCCTAACCAGGATTCGTATCACAATGGCAGTTTTTGGCCGGTATTAAATGGTTTAATCACTGAAGGGTTGGAGTACTGGGGGTATAGCGAGAAAGCTTTAATATTAAAAAGAGCCTCTTTAAAGCCTATTTATCATTTTAATTGCCCGATTGAGTTGTATCTAAAGGACGATAAGGGAGAATTTATAGAATATCTTTCCCCTTCAGGACAGCTGGGTTGTAAAACTCAAGCCTGGTCTGCTGCTTCTGCTTTGGATTGGCTTACCTAAAGCGAACTCATCTTTACCAAAATATTACCGTTTTTTTATCCTTCTCTAATCTTTAACAATTATTATAGATAGAGGTTATTATGAAAATTCTTCAAGTAGCACCTGCTTGGGTTGACACCCCTCCTAAAGATTATGGTGGAACTGAATGGGTAGTGGCTAACTTGATTAAAGGGTTGTCAAATTTAGGACATGATATTACCCTATTTGCTACCAAGCGATCCAAAACAGCAGGTAAAACACAGTACATTTTTAAGAAAACTTTCTTGGAGCAAAATATACCCTGGAGTGCTGCCCTGCCTGCTTTAATCCATTATAATGAGGCTTTTGCGCAGGCCTCAAACTATGATGTGGTTCATGCACATCTATCATCGGAAACAGATTTGATAATCATGCCATTTTTATCAGATCTAACTCAAAAAGGCATTCCGAATATTGTGACTATCCACTCCCGGTGGCCATTTGATACTTATTCCAAAATAGATAGGATGTTTCTAAATCTGTATGCTAAAAAAATCCTGGCCGTTAATATCTCCCTTTCCATGCACAAAACATTGCCTAAACAGTTTAGGGATGGGGGTTTTGTGCACAATAGTTTGGATATTACCAAAATGAAATTTAACCACAAAGGTGGTAACTATTTAACCTGGCTGGGTAAAATTTTGCCTGAAAAAGGTATTGCTGAAGCTATTAAAATAGCAAAAATTGCCGGGCAGAAATTCATTTTTGCCGGGGTGGTTGATAAACACAAAGTAAAATCAGTTAAATATTTTGAGTCAGAAGTAAGGCCTTTGATAGACGGCCATCAGGTTCAATATCTAGGTCCTGCGGATTTAAAACTTAAAAATAAACTTCTGGGCGGTGCTAAAGCTTTTTTAAACCCAATTGCCTGGGATGAACCTTTTGGCATGGTAATTATTGAATCAATGGCTTGTGGAACTCCGGTGATCAGTTTTACCAGAGGAGCAGCTTCTGAGGTAATTAAAGATAAGGAAACTGGATTTTTGGTAAGAAACAGGGCTGAGATGGTTCAGAGATTGGATCAGGTTGATAAAATTGACCGTTTAAAATGCAGGCAGCATGTTGAAGATCATTTTTC
>JAMCTD010000076.1 GCA_023380995.1 Patescibacteria group bacterium | reverse complement strand
TTCACCAATATATGATTTTTTATTTTTCTGCCAAAAATAAGGGGTAACGACTCTTTAATATGATTTACTATTCCCCATTTGCTATTTGTTATTTCATAGGCTCTCCATCCCCTCTCATACGATTGGGAAAGTACCAAAGTAGAACTTTGTGAGGCGACAGTTTCCTGCTTTGCTATGGTGACAATGTACATGCTTGGATTAGGATGTTCTGCGCTTACGGTAATCGACTTTTGTTGAGGCAGACTAGATACTTTCCTAAGCTTGAGACCAGTTAAAAAATCAAAGGATACTGGATAAACTTTTATCTTGCCTAATTCATTCTGAGATACCTCGTTACCAAACCGTAGTTGGTCAAAATGCAGCGCATAACCTAATCCATCTTTTTCCATTGGCGGTTGGATAAAAAAAGAAGTATTCCAATCTGATTTTGGCCCGCCTGCCGGACGGGCAGGTAGATAGTTCTCTATATCTGCCCTTCTTGAATTAAGATTCTCCAGCCAAAAATTAAGTGGTTTCCCTTGCAAGTTCTTGCTATCAATGCTAATCAAATAACTAAGATTATGGGGAAGGTATTGCAGCCAGAACTCTCGCTTGTCACCAGCTATTATTTCTGAGCTGAAAAGTCCTCCAACTTTAGGTATCTTAACTTCAATAAACTGACCATTGAAAAAAATATCTTTAGGTAGATTCTTAATTTTACTCAAATCCTTCGGATCAACCCAGGTCAGATCTTGATCATTTATTTCCGGAACTTCAATGTAATAATCATTAAATCCTTGAGGAAGTTTTTTTCCAAGAGTAAAGTAATCCCCTTTGTCTTGTACAGAGAATTCTAAATCTTGTTGAGATCTATTTGTAAATAACGACCGAAAAGGATAGTAAATATCTGGATTTAACTGTTGATCCCTAGATTCTGGAATGGATATATAATTTCCATTTTCAAGATAAGCTTTATCAAGGTTCGTCCATTGATACTGCGGTCCAAGAAACGGAAGATTTTCAGAAAGAGAAATATAATTGTTAATTTGTGGTGCTAGATCTACTTTGTAAATTTTAATCTTGCCAAAGGTTTTGGCAAAGGTAATCTTTCTAGAGCCAGAAAGCATTCCCTCAAGTTCATCAGTAAAAACGGCTTTAGAAGACGAAGGATCAAATACACTTTCATCAACCAGAAGCCAATTTATCTGGTATTTGTCTAGCACTGCCTCAACTAGCTTCAGGTTTTTTGAATATACTGCGTATGAGATTTCCCAATAGTAATTTTCATTATAGGGTGACCAACGGTCAAACTCACGATCCAAAAGAGGCCTGTCCAAACCAAACCATAAAAACCCTGCCCCTTCATAACCCCATGAATAATAAACCCAGCCCCAAAAAGTATGTACTGGAAAATCAGCAACTCTTCCAGCTTTCTGCTCATTTAGAAAGTTAAAGGTTTGAAAATATTCTTTTGGAATGTTGACTTTCTCACTTTTGCTAATAAGATCTCCGGAAAAAGCCGGGAGCATGTAAAGGATAAGAGAGATCGTAACTATGCTTACTAAAATAGCTGCAACCATCCGTTCTTTTTTGATAATTTTTCCTAATTGAACTCCTAAGAACTCTAGAGAAATACCAAAATAGAAGGCAAACATAAACATAAGTAGGATCGAGAACTTAGTAAAAAGGAAACGCAAAGCTTCACGCAGTATATTAATAGAAGACAGGAATTCCAAATTTGTGGCTATTGCAAAGAAGGATAAAAGAAATAAAGGAAAAAAGACCAGAGCAATTTTATTCCTTTTCAGAAAAGAGATTATTATCCCCAAGACTACAGTTATGAATACTAAATAGCCTAAAGATTTAATAAAAGGATTACTTAAGTATATTTTCCAGCCGGCAAAAAGATCCACAAAACTCCTTTTGCTAAAGTCATATCTCCCCCAATCAAAAAGATAACCTCTGATTAAGGATGCATCTGGTAAGGTTGCAAACTCCTTACTAGTATAAAAAGCCCTATAAAAAAGCTGGCTATGGGTCTTGGAATTTAGAACATCTTGGTTGTGATTTACTATAAAATATATGTTTGGCAAAAGCCAGAAACTATTAATGGCTATTGTCACAAACAGTATCAAAATAGATCGAATATATCTTTTTCTATAAACACAAATGTTTGCAAATAAAAATAAACATAATGCTAGAAAATAAACATAAAAAAGTGTCGGTGTATGACTTGTCGGAGTAGAAAGTAATGTTACCAGGCTAAAAAATATTAGATCTTTACGGTTTCCATTCTCTAAAAATCTTACCGCGAATAAAAATAACCAAGCAAGGGTAGCAAAATGAGTGGCAAACATCTCGAAAGGCAGATAAAAATGCTGCAGAGTACCTAGATTAAGTAAATATAAAAGGCCTGCGGAGTATCCAATCCAAGATTTATTCGTTATGTGCTTTAAAAAGAAATAAACTCCAAGAGGCCCCAAAAATAAACAGATGAAAAAATAAGCCCATCTTAAGAAATTCTCTGATAATAAAAAGGATAACGGATAATATATAAGCAATCTGGGTAAATCGCCTGCATGAGACTGAGCTGCCACTGCGCCCAAACCTTGATGCTCTTGCCAAACACCAAATAATGTGCGTTTGAAATAAAGGCCAAAATTAAACTCCGGATGCAGAGTATCCCAGCCGGAAAGATATGTTCCTGGAACATAATTTGCAGTAGCTAGAACTACTGCAATTGCCAGTAGTAGCCCCGGAAATATTAAAGATCGTAAATTAATATTTAATTTCATAGACGAATAAACTATCCCCATCAGGTAAATTATACTGTTTAATTAACCCTACCTTCTCGGGACTCGAGTGAATTAAATATTCTTTTAATTGTTTCAGTACAGCTAAATGGCGCAATGCACCTTCCGGACCAAAACTTTTATCCGGGATCAGAACATAATCAAAATAGGCCAAATAGCCTTCCATTTTTGATACTTCGCTAAACGGGCTTAAATCATAAGGTGCCCGAAACTTTATAAAAACATCTTTCTGCTGCTTCTGGTACAATTCTAAATTCTTTGCATTAAGCTCGCTTTTATCTACTAATACCAATACCTTTGTGAGTGCATCCGGATTTTTTGAACCTAAATCAGTAATCATTTGTTTTTGAGGCCATATTATTGTTTCAAACTTAGGAGCTAAATATCCGCTGGTTTTTTTACCTAAGTTAATATAATCAACCCAACCAACGACAGGTAGCTTAATTGCTCTTTGATAGTCTATTTCCTTTGGATTGAACGGTACACCAAATGATAAAGAAAAAAAGTACAGAGAATAATAAAAACCGATAAGAAACGTTATTAAAATCCCTAAAAACTTATTCTTATCGATAATTTTCACCAAAAAGTATGCAATCGCTACCGAAACAAAAGGAAGTATTGGTAAAATATACCGCGGATCCTTATTAGGAATCAGGGTAAAA
>JAMCTD010000075.1 GCA_023380995.1 Patescibacteria group bacterium | reverse complement strand
ATAATATTAATCCTTTTTCTGACAGCAGATTCTTTCACCAGAGAATAAATTTTTGAGATTTCTTCATAAAAACGTTTATTTCTTTCTGTTTGGGCTCTGATTTTTTTAACTCCCAAAGCTGCTTTTACTGCTGCCCAGTATTTCCAAAGAAAAGGCAAGGATGTTCTTTTAGTTGTTAATGACCTGGGTTCTCATGCCAAAATTTACCGGGAAATTGCCCTGCTGGGCAACAAATCACCGGGAAAAGAATCTTACCCAGGGGATATCTTTTACCAACACGCTCACCTGATGGAACGGGCCGGTAATTTCTTGCCTCAATACGGAGGCGGTTCCATCACTGCCCTGCCGGTTACAGAAATTGACCTAAATGACTTTACTACCTTAATCCCTACGAATCTAATGTCAATGACTGACGGACATTTGTTATTTAAGGCTAACTTGCATGCTCAAGGACAAACTCCGGCAGTAGACCTTGCCCTTTCAGTTTCCAGGGTAGGCAGACAAACCCAGGATCAAATGAGCAATTTATTGTCTACCAAAATAAGGCAGATATTATTTGATGCAGCAGAGCTGGAAACAATATCCAGGTTTAGCTCGGAATTGCCGCCGGAAACACAATTGATCTTAAAAAGGAAAAATCTGATTATGGAAATTTTAAAGCAAGAACCTCTAACCACAATTGCCAGACCGCTTCAGCTAATACTCTTAGCACTCCCCTTTACTACCTTCCTGCAGGATAAAACCGTATCTTTCATTGAAAGGTATAAAAAAACTCTTATGGAAGCCTTTCTTAAACATCCTCAGCTTTTGCCAATCACCAAATCAATTGGTAAATTAAAAACAGATGAACAGTTAATTAAACTTTTGGAAGAAGCAGGAGGGATATTAACAAAGATTTGTCAATAAAATTAAAAATTAAAAGTTAGAAGTGATGGAAGTTTTCTTTGAAAACTTTAAATTTTAAATTGTAATTTTGAATTTTGCATTTTGAACTTAGAATTAGAAGTTAAACCGACCTATGACCATACAAGAAATTGATTCAGTATTAGAAGAAGGAGAATCACTTAAGTTAATCACTCAATTCTACTTTGAAGTCGCCAATATAAAGATCAAAAAAATCAGAGCCCAAACAGAAAGAAATAAACGTTTTTATGAAGAAATCTCAAAAATTTATTCTCTGGTGAAAGAATCTGCTGTCAGAAAAAGGATTAATATTATCAAACCAAAAAAAATGGTAAGTATTGTTTTAACTTCAAACTATAGATTTTATGGCGCGATTAACTCTGATCTTTTGAGATTTTTTATTAACACCACTAAAAAACTTGATACGGATCTTGTTGTGGTAAATAAAGTAGCCATAGATTATTTCAAAATACAGCCCATATTTAAAAATTACACAGAGGTATTGCTAAAAGGCGACCAGCCTGATGTTAATGAACTGACCTCTTTAGTAAACATCTTAAAAGATTATACCCAAGTGTTAGTTTTCTATTCCAGCTTTAAAAGTCTGTTAGTCCAAACACCCACTGTTATCGATATTACCGCATCTGCAACCAATGCCACAGACCAAAAAACACCTAAATCTTTGGAGGAACAAGAATTAAGATTCATCTTCGAACCTGAGTTGGCCAAAATATTGGCATTCTTTGACAACCAGGTTCTTACTTTGTTACTGGAAGAGACCTTTTTGGAATCAGAACTTGCCAGGACTGCTTCCCGTTTGATTTCTATGGATCAGGCAGAAACTGAAGCCAATAAACTCATCAAGGAGTATGTAGGACTTAGAGTCTATACCAAACGAGGTGTGTTAAATAATGAGCTTTTGGAAAACTTTGCAGCTAGGATGGCTCTTAGAAAAGGAGGAAACCTGTGAATAAAACTAACGAACCAAGCAACCCAAACTTAGTCCGGGGGTATATCCGTTCTATAAACGGCCAAATTGCTGCAATCGAGATCGAGGGAGACAATTTTCCTCAATTTTTTGAGATATTAACAAGCCCACAAGATCCTCAGGTAATCTTAGAAGTGTTTTTACAATCAGAAACAGCTGTTTTTGCTCAAATTTTAAGTAATCCTGACAAGTTGTTTAGGGGCATGCAAATAGTTGGTACGGGCTTTGATCTAAAAGTCCCTGTAGGACCTCAAGTCTTGGGCAGGGTGATAGACCTGTTTGGAGTTCCAAGGGATAATGGCGGGCCAATCGTATCAGAACAAAAAGCTTCAATATATTCCAAAGCACCCTCTTTAAATATCGTGCAAAGCTACTATCAGATTTTGGAAACCGGAATAAAAATCATCGATTTCCTGACACCGATACAAAAAGGCGGCAAAGTTGGGTTTATAGGTGGAGCAGGAGTAGGTAAAACTATTCTGCTTACAGAACTCATGCATAATATTACCCTTAAACAAACCCAAGGCAAGCGTACCCAAAACATAGTCTCTGTTTTTGCAGGCGTTGGAGAAAGAACCCGTGAAGGCCAGGAATTACACCAAAGGCTGCGGGAGTCAGGAGTATTGCCCAAAACCGTGATTGTGCTTGGCCAGATGAATGAAAATGCAGCAATCCGTTCCAGAGTGGCTCTGGCAGCCTTAGCCCAAGCAGAATACTTCAGAGACAAAACGCAAAGCGATGTATTGTTTTTCATGGACAATATGTTTAGGTTTGTGCAAGCAGGAGCGGAAGTGGCAACACTTTTAGGCACTACCCCTTCTGAGCAAGCTTATCAAGCAACTCTCCAAACAGAAGTTAGCACTTTAGAAGACAGACTGATTCCTACTAAAAACGGGACAATTACTTCTTTTCAAAACGTCTATGTGCCTGCTGATCAAATCGGTGACGCAGCAGTTTCAACAATCATGTCCTTTTTAGATACAGCTATCATCCTTTCCCGTTCTATTGCTCAGAAAGGTATTTATCCTCCGATAGACCTATTCCAATCCTCTTCTTCAGCTTTATACAAATCCTTTTTAGGAGACGTTCACTTTAAAGCTTTAATAGATTTTCAAAAACTACTGGAAAACTATAACAGACTATCACATATTGTAGCAATAATTGGTGACGAAGAACTTTCTGTTGAAAACAGGATTCTTTATAACCGCACCAAAAAGATTATCTATTACTTAACGCAACCCTTCTTTATGACTGAAAAACAAACAGGCAGAAAAGGAGTTTATGTACCAAAAGATACTACTGTAAAAGATATCTCACTGATACTTTCTGGACAATTGGATAATATTCCAACAGAGAAATTTATGTATATCGGCAGCCTGAAGGAGGCAGGGATAATAAATTAAAAGTTAAAAGTTCAAAGTTAAAAGTTTTCGAAGAAAACTACCAAAATTTTGAATTTTGCACTTTGAATTTTGAACTAATTATGGCTGAGCCTACCCTGCATGTCCGCATCATCTCCCCCCAGCAAGTCATTCTTGATACTCAAGCTGTGTCAGTCAGCTCCAAAAACTCACAAGGAGATTTTGACATCCTACCTCAGCACGCCAATTTTATCACTATGATAGAGCACTCACCTATTATTGTCAGGCTACCAGGTAAAAAACATTTAACTTTTGGTTTCCCTCTGGCTATTGTGTTAACCAACAATAATACAGTAAATATCTACACCTACATTACTTACATCCAACCCCAAACAGACAATAAAACAACCAAACCAGCATCACTTGCCTAAAGATTTAAGGTGCCGTCTTATTATCCCTCTTAAAGTCCCGTAAGGTATTGTTATATTGTACTTATCGTATAAGAACTTTTGTAATTTCTTTGCCCCATAGCCTGTTTTGGTTGCGCCTTGAATAATCTTTTGTTCAATATCAGAACTTGTCTTGTTTGCTACCCTGCGGGGAGCTTTTGATCTATCCTGCAAGTCCCCTTGCCTATTTTTTTCCAAAATATTATAGATAGTTAACCTTTGTATGCCAAAAGTCTTAGCAGTCTTAGTTATATTCCCCCTATTGGATGATAAGTATTCCAAAACAGCGGTCCTGGCTGCTTGAGGGTTTA
Organism: Patescibacteria group bacterium; assembly: GCA_023380995.1. The sequence goes on along the minus strand of JAMCTD010000075.1, from coordinate 11 downwards.
TCTTTTTTAAA
>JAMCTD010000074.1 GCA_023380995.1 Patescibacteria group bacterium | reverse complement strand
GTTTTATTAATTACCTTTTTTATTAATGGCCCAGCAAGCCCAAACCCCAGTAGAAAACAGGAATAAAGTGTGGCTGAAAATATTGAGTTGGCAGGCAATAACTCATTTTTCTTAACTACAATGGGCAAAGCTGAAGCTTCTGCTGGGGCATAAAATTGAGCCAAAGCATTAATAAAAAAGGTAATTAATAAAACTTCTGCAAAATTTCCTTTGAAAAAAATCAGTTGGGGGGAAGCTGATAAAAAGAAAAAATCAATCATCATGATGATTTTACGTCTATCGATTATATCCACCAGCACTCCGCTAAATAAACCCAAAATCACTGCTGGAAGATAAATTGCAAACAGCAAGGCAGATACAGCAATATTGGAATCTGTTAATTTAAACACCCAAATAATCAGGGCAAAGTTTAAGGAATTAAAAGATAACTGAACTAAAATTTGATTAATCCAAAGGTTTAAAAATCCCCTATTGGAAATTACTGAGGCAAAACTTGGTTTTTCGCTCATAGCCAACAACCATTATACCTATCTTTGGCATTTTGGGCAAAAGTATGTTCCCCTGCCTCCCAGAGTAATCTTTTTTACTTTACCAGGGCAACCTGAACAAGGATAACCTTCCTTCCCATAAACTTTGGCATAGTCCAAAAAATAGCCTTTACGGCCTTGGGCATCCACAAAATGAGCCCTGGTAGAACCTTTATGTTTGATCCCTTCCCTTAAAGCCCCAATTATCCCTTTATATAAAGCTTGAAATTCTTTATCAGTTAACTGGGAAACTTTTTTCCTGGGATCAATTCTTGCTAAAAAACAGGTTTCATTGGCATAAATATTCCCTACTCCAGCCACTACACTTTGATCCATAATGGCCACCTTGATAGGTTGAGATTTATGTTTTAAAAGATTAGATTTAAGAATTTGCCAGGTAAACCCTTTTTCCAAAGGCTCAGGTCCTAATTTCCCTAATATTTTTTCACTTTGAACTATTTTCACCCACCCAAACTTCCTTTGGTCATTAAAGTATAAGTGTGAACCATCTGAGAAACTAAAAATAACCCTGGTGTGGGAATTTGGCATTTTGCCTAGCATGTCTTCTGTGGGATGACCACCAATAAATCTTCTTTCATCTTCATAGATCAGCTGGCCTGACATTTTAAGATGAAATAATAAAGATATATCATCACTTAAATCCATGCCTAAAATCTTCGCTCTTCTCCAAATTTTAAGGATCTTTTGTCCTTCTACTAATTTGGGGGGGCCAAGGAAAGATTTAGGAGATAAAACTTGAATATTTTGGATTGTTAAACCAATGATCTTTTTTTCTAAACCCAGCTTAATTGTTTCTACCTCAGGAAGCTCTGGCATTATGAGGATATTTTACTACATTACCGGCAGTAGTAACTGCTTTACCAAACACCTCCCTTAACCGAGAGGCCACTGAATATAAATTAGGCAAGGTAAGCTCTTTAACCAATCGCTCTCTTCGCGTAAACTCTCTTCTGACTACCGTGCATCCTGCCTGAGTCAAAAGATCACGGGTCTCCCTACACTCATAATCATCTGGGTTTAAAGAAACTTCTTCTCTTCTATACATGGGGTTGGTAACAATTCTAACCTTCAAAAATCTTTCCTTATCCAAAGCCATATTTTAATCTAGGCTAATTCCGGTCATTCTGTCAATACCAACTCTGTTATACTCAAAATATGATAAATGAAAATTTTCTGATCTTAGGATTCGCAGCAGAGATACTTGGAATGTTAAAATATCTCCTTGAGACCATTAAAGGAAAAGTTAAACCTAATAGAGTAAGCTTTTTCTTATGGGCACTGGCTCCTCTGGTTGCTTTCGCTGCTCAAATTAAACAAGGTGTAGGAATCCAATCCTTATTGACCTTTAGTGTTGGATTCTCTCCCCTAGTAATTTTAATTGCCACTTTTTTCAACAAAAAATCTGCTTGGAAACTGGGCCTTTTTGATTTCGTGTGTGGTTTTCTATCCCTTGCCGGATTATTGCTTTGGTATATAACCCGAATTGGAAACATTGCCATTATATTTGCTATTATTGCTGATGCACTGGCAGCTTTACCAACAATCAGAAAAGCTTATTATTATCCAGCAACTGAGTATAGTGGAGCATATTTTGCCTCAATAATTTTTGCAACTATTACCCTACTTGTCATAACTGTTTGGAATTTTGCCCATTATGGTTGGCCCATTTATACTTTACTAATCAATGGTATTATTTTCGTCTTGGTCCAATTTAAAATTGGGGCTAAATCAGCTTAACTAACCTTCCACTACTAAGAGCCTTTTTGAGTGTAAAAGTAAAAAAGGCAAAAGAAGCACTCAGATAAACAGCATTTAACAACAGTGCTATCCAAAAAGAATTTGAATCAAACTGGCCAGTCCTTAAAGCATACCTCATCCCCTCAAACACATGGGAAATAGGAATAAAGAAAGCTACTTTTTGAAAAATAGGAGGCAGGATACTTAAAGGGTAAAACACAGCTGCAAAAGGTTGGACAAAAAATGGCAAAATCCAGGTTAAAGGGCCAATGGAATGACCATATTTCAAGACCAAAGCTACATTAAACACCCCAAAAGCAGCAGCAAAAATAAACAAATTGATCCACAGCAAAACTAACCCA
>JAMCTD010000073.1 GCA_023380995.1 Patescibacteria group bacterium | reverse complement strand
TTTGGCCTATAATTTGAGCCGATTGACTATTAGGATAATTTCGCCAGGTTGAAAGGGGCCCTAATCCAAAAATATCCTCAAATAATGCCTCCACTAGACTTGGGTAATGTGAAGGAAAAGTTGATTGCATTAAGTTAAACTTTCTTAAATAGTCTGCTATTTCATCCTTTAACCTTTTAGAGGCTTTAGGTTCACCTATTATTGCATTATGCTTGAGATTAATCATTTCTTCGCTTATCTCTTTTTCTAAACTATCTTCAAAGTAGGTTTCTATTTGTTCCTTTACCTTTTTATAGTCTTGAATGGTACTCAAAGATTGTTTTTTGAAATTCTTTTCAGTATACCGTTTAAGATCTTTTTCTTTATGTTCTTCCGCTAAAAAAGTAGCTATATCAAATCTTTGCACAGATTCCCCCTCCTATCCAAACAATCTAAATAACTTCTTTTTCTCTTTTAAAGGTTCTTTAGTCTGTAGCTTTAAAGCTCCTATAATAACTTTGATGTTTGGATAGGAGGGGGAATCTAAAGGATTGTTAAGCATTTCTGCAACTATACCATCAATTTCATAATCGATTTTAGCTAAAAAGGGTATTTCTAAATCCAAAGATATTTGCTTCTCATTTAATAGCTGGGGATTAGGCCTGTATTGATTAACAATAAGCATTAAATCACTGCTTTGAATTCCAAGAGGACCAAGTATTTGAGTGTAATTTCTTTTGAAGCTATCTAAGACTTTTCTTTGCTGATTTACTATCATAAACCTAACATCAGATTTTTTAATAGCTGTTACCGATAGAGCATTATCAAAGTGCCAACCACCATCAATTAAAACTATGTCAAACACCTCTGAAGCTAATGAAATCAAATAATCAATATCCTCTGGAAGATAATAGTATTCTTTTTTGATATCGCTATTTCCAGCTAAAAAGTGATATCCATTAATATAATCACAATGTTTTATTAAAGTTTCAGGGTCTAAGTCCTGATTGGATAAAAGGGTTTTCAATTCATCTAAATAAGTACCTTCATATTCACAGAAAGAGTTACTCGGATTAAAAACATCAAGGCCTAAGACACATATTTTATTGTTAGTTAGTTTAGCCAATTGAGCTGCAACAGAATGTGTTACCGTTGTAGTCCCTACCTGGGTATAACAACCATTAAAGCTAATGACATTTTTAATGGCTTGAAAATTATCTCCTAATAGGTATTTATTAATTAATTGGGCCTTATCTTCAGATCTTATATCCAACAAATAAAACTCAAAAGCATTACATAGGTGTTTTAGCTGAAGGTCTTTCTTAGTGCTTAATAAAATCACCTTAAGCTTAGGATTCTTCCGTCTAAACTCAGCAAAATCGGTAACCCTAAGTTCCTCTTGGTTTATAATTAGCAAATCACAATCTAAGAGGGCTATTTCTATTTGATCAACAAATTTCACTTCTGAGATACTTTCAATTTGACTTAAATCTGTTTCAAGAACTCCTTCGCCTACTACTAGTACCTTCATGATTATCCCCCTTTATTTATAAGCGATTATAAATCTATGTCCTTCTTTAGCAAGTAATCTCAACTTATCAAATTCTTTCTGACTTAAAACTAACTCTACATTAGCTATATTACCAGTTGCATCCAACCTTTCTTTATTTGGGTCAACAGGCTTAACCTCATTATTAGAAGTGTCTTTTACATAGGCTACAATCACATTATCTAAAACTGGTTTATCACCTTCATTTATCATTTCTTCAAGATTAGAACTTATTTTTTCAGCTGTTATTTCTCCGGCAGCATAATTATCGCCAGTTTCGTAATTAAATTTTAGTTTTAAGTCTAGGTCCTCAGGTTTTACAGTGTAAATAAGTATCGTATCTTTTCTTCTTAAAGATCCTGGCATTGCATAAACCCACTCTTTTGCTAAGGGAGCAATAATTTTTTCGTCATTTGAAACCAGGCCTTTATCGTCTAAAGCATCAGCTGTAATTTGAGCATTTTTTGGTATTATAAATTTTGCTTCTTTTCCAATAACTAAACTAGGGTCTGTAAGATGTCCATTTACTAGAAAATTCTTTTCAACCCTTACTAAAGCTACATCTTCTTGGGATATGATATCATTTCGTTTAAAATCTTTAGTAGCAATAACTACTTCAACTGTATTTAACCTATCATTGAGATAAAATTCCCAAAGAGCTATCGGAACTATTGAAAGTATTAAGAGGCCAATAACTAGTGCTATGTGCAAGGCTTTTTTCATATTAAACTTACTCCCCCTTTGTTATTTTTGATATAAGACCAGGTATAATTCCAGAAATTTTATTAGTTTTCTTACTTTCTTTTTCTGGAAGGAACTCCTTGAGTAACTCCCCATAAACCTGTCTTACTTCATTATTAATTTCAAACGGATCTGGATTATAAGCAGCTTGATAACACATTAACTTGTCCATGTTTTCTTTCACTGTTTGAAAGGTTTGCTTGTCTGCAAAAGTAAATAAATAACGGTTTTTATAGATTGCATCATCGGACCTCAATATCAATTCCAAATCAGTTAATTCCCAATCTTTTACGCCACTAACTACAACACGAACATGAGACCTTAGAAGAACTTCAATTACAAAATTTGATTCTTGAAGTTATTGATAATCCTTCACCGTATAAAAAAGCAGTTAAGTGGGT
>JAMCTD010000072.1 GCA_023380995.1 Patescibacteria group bacterium | reverse complement strand
ATACCGATGATTTTAGATTGGCGATAATATCTTTTATTTTGGCAAATTCAGTAAATTTAGCAGGGAAATCATTTTACAGCTTTTTGCACGGCAAAAGAGAGTTTGCCTTAAAATTTACAATAAGCATGATTATTATTGTTCTATTAAGCTTATTAGGACTAATAATTAAGCTATAGTGTGTTAAAGAAGCAATTGTGATATTTTCAAGCCCTATAGTTTGACATCATTGATTTAATCTGCTACAATTCTGCCCGATATGCTAGCAGAAGAGTTAAGTGAGTTTGATAGATATGGATCTCACTCCATTTTAAGCAGAATCTATAGAAAGCCCAATCCTGATGAAGGACTCGATGAGGGATTTATTGAATTAGATGAGGGATTTATTGAATTATGTGCTGGAAGCTTTGGTTACTCTCCAGACCAAGCTAAAAATCATTTTGAGCTTCTTAAAAAACTACCGGTAGGATTTGAGTATTTTGGACAAGGTTCTAAAAAATATGCACAAAAACAAGCTGAAGAAAATCCCAATCTTGAAATAGTTGAAAATTTGGTATTAGACCAGAATGGTAAGCCAGTTGAAGGGGTCGTAGTGGTATGCCGTAAAATTCAACCAAACATAGCTAACTTTCCAACCCAATAAGGGAAATAACTTATATCTTTGCAGAAGGAGTAGACTCTTTGACATTACACATTTTTGAAGGTTGAGTTCCCTGGACAAAATAATCTGTTATCGCAGAGTACGAAGCCTGTTTGAAGGAGAGGTCCAAACCGCAAGTTGTAAGTTTTACCACTCCGTTCGGAGGCTTGAATTGTTCTATAGGGGTATCTGTTAAAAACTTTTCCATCAAATCCCTCCAAATAGGTGCTGCCCCCAAACTTCCTGCTATCCCGTCCATAGGCTCTCCATAATTATTTCCTACCCAAACTCCCACTACTAAGCTGGGGGTAAACCCTATGGTCCAGGAATCCTTATAATTTTCAGTTGTGCCTGTTTTGACAGCAGCAGGTCTGGAAATATTTAAGGCTGTCCCAAAAGTTTCTGCCCTGGTTTTATTATCAGACAGAATAGAGGAAATTAGAAAAGTATATTTCTCATCCACCACAGGTTTAGGGTTAGGCTGATATTGATAAATTGTATCGCCTTCTTTATCTGTAATCCTTAAAATTGAAGCAGGATCATTTTTATAGCCTTTGTTGGCAAAAACTGCATAAGCATTGGTAAGTTCCAAAAGTTTAACATCACCTGTGCCTAAAACCAGTGATAAACCATAACTTGGTGGATCTTTTAGGGTGGTTATGCCAAACCTTTGGGCTGAGTCTAAAGCTTCAACTACTCCAACTTTTTTCATGACTGCTACAGCGGGAATGTTTAAGGAATTCGCCAGGGCGCGTCTGACTGTAACCGGTCCGCGGAATCTTCCGTCATAATCCTTAGGCTTGTAATAAGCATTTGGATCATTTCTTAAGGCTGCTAAAGCAGCAGCTTTGGTTGGGTATGAGGCAAAAAATGTTCCTTCATCAAAATTGGGAAAAGATGTGGGTTCATCCCGAAGTATTGTAGTAGTTGTGATCAAATTCATCTCAAAAGCTTTGGTATAGACGATGGGTTTGAAAGCAGAACCAGGGGGACGGGGTGATATAGCCATGTTAACTTTGCCAAAACGGTTATCATACCAATCCTTGCTTCCCACTAATGCCTTAATTTCTGAGGTTTTAGGATCTAATACTACAGCAGCGCCATTTGAAACATTGTTTCCTTTAAGGTTTGCTACCTGTTTTGCCACTGATTTTTCAGCATACTTTTGTAAGTTCAGGTCCAGTGTAGTTTTAACCTTAAAACCTGACCTGACAATTTTTTCTTCTCCGTACTGACTGATGAGCTGGTCTAAAACCATTAAGGCAAAATGAGGAGCTATTGTATTAATATCGCTGCTGTGGGAAACAGGTTGGACATCTTCTTTTAGAGCCTCATTTTTTTGTTCTGTTGCTATGTACCTTTGGTTAACCATTTTATCCAGGATAATTTTTTGTCTTTCCTTAACTTCTGATAAGTTGCCGTTGAAAAGAGAAAGTCTGGAAGGGGCAGGTAAAATAGCAGCCAGAGTTGTGCTTTCTGCTAAAGTTAGATCCTGTGCATGTTTATTAAAATAAATATCAGCTGCTTCTTCGATGCCAAAAGCTCCCTGGCCAAAATATACTGAGTTTAGATACATTTCTAAGATTTGATCTTTCGAATATCTCCTTTCGATTTCTGATGCCAAAGTTATTTCCTGGTATTTTCTTAAAAAATCCTTCCTGGGGCTTAATATGGAATTCTTTACAAGTTGTTGGGTAATAGTTGAGCCTCCTAGCGCAAGGTTTTTATTTTGTATATCTGCAGTAATTGAACGTAAAATAGCTTTTATTGAAAATCCGGGGTGGGAATAGAAGTCCTTATCTTCAGTTGAAATAATGGCTTGTTGAGTAAGTTTGGGTATAGTAGATAAGGGTATTTCCTTTTTGAGTTTAGCCTGATAAAAGCTGAAAAAAGGTTGATTGTTGCGGTCCAATAGGATTATTCCTGTATCATTATGGCTCATTAAGCCTTCTTTGGTAGATAAATCAGAGGCAAAATAAATATAGGTAATAACCGGAATAATGCAGAAAAAGGCAGTAACAGCAAAAAATGCCACCAATAAATCACGGCGTATAGTATTCATATCATCAGTATAGTGAAGTTTTATGGAAAAACTGTGAAAATTTATCCAGATTTCAGTAAGACTTTATCAATATCAAAAGTTTACTCAAAATATTTCCAGGAAGCGTATTTTGCTTTTAGTTGGTTTTCCGTAATATTAACCGGTGAAAGTCCTGCTTGTTTATTAAAGCCCAAGTCCAAAAGCTGTGACGCCCAAAGGTCTCTTTCTAAGACACCCGGAGCACCCAAAATAATTGCCAGCAATTTTTTACCCTCCCTTTGAGAGGCTACAATAGTACAATAGCCGGCATTTTCAGTATTGCCTATCTTGATGCCCATAGTCCCCGGGTAGACTCCTAACAGGCCATTCCAGTTATTTAAATAAAATCTTAGGTCTGTCCCATTGTTGGTTAAATCCTCCTGTTGCGTTGAGACAATTTGTGAGATTTCCGGATATTGTTTTAAAGCATAAGCGGAAAGCAGGCTTAAATCTTCCACGCTGCTGTAGTGGTTGAGATTATCAAAACCTTGCACATTGGTAAAGTGGGTATTTTTCAAGCCTATAATTTGGGCTTTTGAGTTCATGGCCTGGATGAATGTACCTTCTCCAAATTTCTCATCTATTCCGTCTTTGATTGCTTGGGCACTGTCATTGGCAGAAGAGATCAGTGTAGCATCCAGTAATTTTTCCAAACTAAGCTCTTCACCTGGTTTAAGCATCACTTTGGTGGGAATTTCCGAGGCAGCTTGTTGTGAAACTATAAACTTATCCTGAGGTTTAGCTAAATCCAAAGCTACTACGGAGGTCATAATTTTTGTCAAAGATGCCATTGGCAATTTTTGTGATAAATTTTTAGAGGCAATTACTTCACCGCTATCCAGGTCCACTAAACCATAGGCTGAAGCTTGTTCATATGGGGCACCGGCTGCCACTGTTGGGATTAATTCTTTTCTTAAGTAAAAACGGTTTGGTTTGTTGTCAAGTTTGGGTTTAATCCTTTCTAGGGTGTTTTGAGCTTTGGGCACGGGACTGACCCAGGTTGTTCTAAAGCCTAACCGGGGGATTACTCCCATCAGGAATGTTAAAAAAAGACTTATTAAAAATATTCTGATAGATCTTTTGTTAATCATTGTCAGATCCCGTATTTGAACGCAAGCGATGCTATGGAGCGGCCATTGTAATCAGGATTAATGGGTATTCTGGCAGCCACGAAATTACCATCGCTGGCCAGATTTGCCACATTATTGTCTTTAAAAAAAGCTGCTAAAATCCTAGCAGCTACCTCGGGTGTTGAAGCAAGTTGGGGGATTTTAGCCAAGTCGTCTCCGAATCACTATTGATTTTGAATATCCCGATTCTTTCACCAATTTTCTGATAGTTTCTAAGATGGGTAATTTGAATAAACCCCCTGCCAAAATAATTAGAGCCTCCCTCATACCCAAGCCTCCTTGCGTTGATCGGGCCTCCTATCTCGTCAATCGGGGCAAAAGTTTCATCGGTCTCGTGTTCTATTGTTGCCAGGGCATAAGCTAAAACATTGGAATTTAAGATACCTTCTGCCTCTAAAGCCCTGCCGATGATAGGGATATTTACCCTGGCTGATTCTTTGCCTTTTTGGGGTACTCCTGCCACCAATTTTTCAATAGTGTCTTGATCAAGCTGGACGCTTGCCGGTTGTTTGTAATTTTGGGGATCAGGATTATTCCGGGGAATATAAAGAGGATAGTTGTTGCCGTTTCCATACCAGGCCCTTTCCAGGACTAATTTGTTTGAAGGAACTCTTTTTCCGAGATTGCTTAATAAATTTGAAATATTTGCCCAATATTCATTTTCCTGATAGCCGAACACCGGGTTTGAGGGATTATTGTTTTTTACCTCCGGAACAATAAAATCTGAAGCAATTAAAAATATCTTATCAGAATTTTTGGATAAATTTTCAACATCATACAGTGATTGGTTTGAAATTAAAGAGCTGGGAATAGCTACAGCCAGTTGCGCCTGAGGTGCCTTATTGTGAATCCTGGATGTTAAAAACCTTATAAAATCTGTAAACTTTCCCTGGTATTGGTTATCTGCGTTTTGAGGATATTCAAAATCAATAGTGATTCCGCTTAAATTTGAAGCGTTAATTTCGGCAATTGCCTGATCTGCCAATCTTTGCTGGGCAGACGGATCATCCAGTAAGTTTTCAATAATATTGCCGCTTAAGGCAGACAAAGTCAAAAAGATTTTAGTGTTTTGGTAACGGGCTCTGTCAAAAAGATCAGAAGCTGCGCTTGAAGTAAAAGATTGATAACCTTTGGAATAATAGTTCAATTGTCCGTCTTCCGTTAAGGGTACGTCAAAAAAAGATAAAGCAGTTAAACCTTCAAGTTAAACCTTCAAGATTGACTGCAGAAAATTTATTAGGAGCTAAATCCGGTATAAAAGCAAAAGTCTCAGGCGTGCTTTTGATATAAGCCATAGAATAAAAAGAATGCAAAGAAGAAGCCAGCGGGGAAATTAATCTTTGGGCAGGTTGTTTGGCGCTTAGCAGGATCATGATAATTAATATCAAATCTAAAATGCTTGCCAAGACATACCTGACTCTTTTTGACTCAAAAATTTTCTTGAGTTTAAATAAAGGTTGAAAGTTGTCTAAGTAGGACATCTGTTTTGATGTTGGCAGTAAATACATCATCAGTTTGGATTTATCTTAAAACAGAGGGCGGATCATAACAGACCCGGTAAGAATCTGTCAAGTTTTAGGCAAGAAAGCTGTAAGAGGGTGGGAGTTGCTGACTAAATTATAGTTGCTGACTAAATTATATAAATAAAGAGTAAATCTATTATAACCAAAACAGATATAACACCCAAAAAAATATATAAAATTTTATTTTCGAAAAAAGCTCTTTTTTGAAAAAATCTATTTCTGAGTGAGATTTTCTTTTTAGATTTATTGTTGATGTCAGTTTGAGTAAGAAGGGGAGGAGTATTGAATAGAATATTCATCGCGCCCTTCCAAGCGCCCTCTCTACAAACATTAATAGTAAAGCTCCCAGTACTGCTACGGCAACAGACGGAAGATTAAACCCGGTAATGCCAATGCCAAAAATCATATTTCCCAAAATTCCTCCTAAGACAGCGCCTAAGACGCCTAAAATTATAGAACCCAATATTCCTCCCCTTGATGGGTATGGGTCAAGTATATTTGCAATGATTCCTACTGTTAGTCCGAAAATGATCCATAAAATAATATTCATATTATGTGTAAATGATATAACTTGAAAATTAAAATTCTTATAAAAAGAGGTAAGAAGTTAGAAAGAATCCTATTTTTATTCATTAATGAATAGTACTTTTTGTGTAAGAATTTTGTAATAAAAGCAGTTTTTGTATTGAATTTTTGGAAAAATGAGTATATAATTCTAAATAATTTGTAAGATTCCATAAAATGATAAGTAAGATACTCATAGTAGAAGATGATAATGGTTTACAAAGATATTTAAAGGAACTTCTACTTGATAATGGGTATTCACCACAAACAGCTTCTGACGGTATTTCAGCGCTAAATTTAATTGCCAAAATTCCTCCTGATTTAATTATTTTGGATTTGGGGTTACCTAATATGAGCGGGGAATCAGTTTGCCAAGAAATTAGAAAAAAGTATCCAGAATTACCTATAATAATTTTAACTGCAAAAGACAGCATTTCTAATATTGTGGAAGGGTTAAACTTAGGGGCAGATGATTATATGACTAAGCCTTTTGTGGCAGATGAGTTACTGGCCAGAATTAAAGCCAGGTTACGCCATAGCGGAGAGGTTGACAATAAGCTATTAGTGGCTGATTTGGAGTTGGATGAGAAGAATTTTGAAGTTAAGAGAGGAAACCAAAGTATCCAACTTACTCCTCAGGAATATAAGCTGCTTGAGTATTTGATGCACAATAAGGGTAGGATATTAACCCGCGAAATGATCCTGAATAGAGTTTGGTTATACTCACAGGATATCGAGACAAGGGTGGTGGATGTGTACATGGGTTATTTGCGCAAAAAGATTGATGGCGACTGCGAGCGGAAACTTATCCATTCAATCAGAGGTTTTGGGTATATGATTAAGGAATAATAAACCCTAAAGCTGCAAAGAGTTTTTTTAATCCTGCGCTATTTTTCTTTGCTAAAGTCAATAAAAATTCTAAAGCTTTGGGGGTATCTAAGTTTTGATCCACGATTTTAGTAAACTTCTCAATGTCTGCTAAATTTTTATTATTTTGATCAAAGGCAGCAATGGTTTTTTCTATTAATTGCACATTTTTTTGAGCCTGTATTAAATCTTTTTCATTAAATTCCCATTTTTTATTCCACGGATGGGATAGGATTAACCATCTTAAGGCGTTTGGAGAATATTTTTTTAATAAATCAGAAACCATCACTAAATTCCCTTTTGATTTAGACATTTTTTCACCACGGTAAAAAACTTGTCCTGTGTGCAGCCAGTATTTAGCAAAAGGAATTTTTCCTGTTGCCCCTTCTGATTGGACAATTTCTGCTTCATGATGAGGGAAAATTAAATCAATGCCTCCGCCGTGGATGTCTATTTGTTCACCTAAAGAGTAGATACTCATAGCTGAACATTCAATATGCCACCCCGGACGGCCCGTGCCAAAAGGGGAATTAAAAGAAGGAATGTGTTTGGATTGATGAAGGCTTGAAGCTCTCCATAAGGTTATATCTAAGGGATTTTTTTTATCCGGGCATGTTAAATCCTCTTCAAACTCTTTGGCAACCTTCAGCAATTTTGCCTTGCTGTATTTTGATAATTTACCAAAGTCAGGATCTTTGGAAACATCCAAATAGACACCACTTTGTTTTTGATAAGCCATGCCATTGTCCAAAAGTTTTTTGATTAGTTTGATAATTTGGGGGATTTGCTTGGAAGCTTTTAGATAATAAGCAGGAGGAGTCCAGTTTAAGCTTTGCATGTCTTTCAAAAACTTCTTAGTCCAAAATTCTGCTAATTTTTGCCAGGAAATATTTTGTTCCTTAGCCCTTTGCAAAATATCTTTATCACGGTCATTGATATCAGTGACATTTTGGGTATAAGTTACTTTAAACCCTTTAAATTTCAGATATCTGATTAAGGCATCAAAAGAAATATAGGTAAAAGCATGGCCTAAATGGGTTGTATCATAAGGTGTGATCCCACAAACATAAATGGTAACCTGGTTTTTGTTTAATGGTTTAAATTCTTCCAATTTTCCACCCAAGGAATTAAAAATTTTCATATCAAGGAGTTAACGCTTATGGAAGTATACCAAAAATTAGGCTGTAACTTTTTCTTAACAAAGAGGTAAAGAAAGGGCAAAAGTTGACCCAGTGTGTCCTAAGCTAGGGTCTTCTTGAAGCATTTCTTTGGTAACACTTCTTTCTAACCAGACTCGGCCTCCATGTTTTAGGGCAATTGCTTGTGCTTCACCTAAACCAAATCCTGAGGAAGACCTTTTGGAAGAATAACCCCTAAAGATTTTTTCTTGATATTTTTCGCTTATACCTATACCATTGTCTGCTGCATAAAGGGTAATGTTCTTGCCTTCCGCAACTATTTGTGATGTGATGCTTAATACTCTAGTGCTTTTTCTTGTTCCTGTCATTGCGTGAGCAGCGTTTTCCATAAAAATCATGAGAACAGATGTTAAAGTATCATTGGCAAAAACTTGTAAAGCTGGATCAGGAGGTTCTATTATTAATGAAACACCTGCCTGCTTTATTGATTTAGCAGTATTTTCTGAAGCTTCTTTAATAATGGCTGCTATGGATCTTGGCCTTTTTTGTAGTCTTTCAAGAGGATCTTCAACATCAAGGGTTCTGTTTATTTGATTTGCGATTCTCCAAGTATTAGTATCGGCTGTTTCAAGTATTTTATCTAATTTATCCCGATTTAATGGTTCTTTGCTTAACATTTTCCGGGCAATTTGAATATTCCCTGTAATTGCAGTTGTTGGGCTTCTCAGGTCATGAGCAACTATCCTAACCATCTCATTTAGCCCTTTTGTTTGTTCTGATAGTGCTTGGATCATGACAAATAATTGAGTAATTAGGGTTTGGTGTCCAGCTCTTTCTGCCTCTAATCCTGCTATCTGTTCCTTTAATCCTGCGTTTTGAACGCATAGTGTTACTAACGCGTCTGAATCAAGTGGTTCCTCGGTAACAGGACTCTCAAGATTTACATAACCTTCTAAAGGTGATGGTGTTGTAGTAAGGACAGCAGGAATTACCCCCTCAGTGTTGAGTGGGTTAGGAGTGTGTCTATCTGCCCGGAATTGAATTGCATCTCCTTCTACTGTCATAAAAAATACAGGTAATTCCGCATTTTTTCTGTTACGGAAAATCCTGTATGTATAATTATACCGTAGCCTATAACAATAGTCAAATTAATACGGGTGATGAAGGGAAGATTGAGCTTATTAGAATCTTATAGTGTAGTGAGGTTTTATAAAGCTGGGTGTAGTAAATCTACTTGCCTGCGCCAATTAATTATTTCCATTCTTGAGTTTCCTTCGCCAATACTTAAGGCAACTTTACCTATTGGCACAATTTGTACTCCATTTTGAGGATTTTTATATCGGTCTCCTGATATACCAAGCAATGTAAGGTTAATTCTACAAATTGTTGCTGCTTTAAAATAGGCATTTGCTTCCTCAAGCAAAACTTCTTCTATATCAGGAGGTTGTATTGGTTCACCTGTAGTTTCTGGTTTCTGCTCAACCATAAGTCTGTATTGTATGAACCAAAATGCAGACTGTCAACAACTTAAGTGCTGCCAAAGCGAAACGATGAATACTAATAATCCCGCAGTTTAACAGAAGAATTTGTTTGTGCTACCATGAGCTCATGCGTTTTAAACTTAATTATTTGGAAAGAATGGGCAGATTTAAACAGACAGTGGCAATTTCATTTCGGTTGCTGGGGCTTTTGTGGTCCATTGATAAATGGCTCCTTTTGGCAAATGCTTTGGTTGTTACTGTTCCGGCTTTAGTCCCCTTTGCTTTTGCTTATATTTTTAAGCTGGTTATTGACCAAGTAGTTTTGTCAATTTCTAAAGGTTCCGCTGACTTCAATAAATTTATAATTCTTTTTGTAGCTGGCTTTGCAGTGTATACAATTCAATCTTTAGCTTTTTCGGCCCAGGATTATTTTCACAGGCTTTTATATACCAAGATTCCCATTTCTTTATATCAGATAGTTTTGTCCAAAATTTCCAGTCTTGATATGGCTTATTTTGAAGACAGCGAATTTAAAAATGTTCTGGAGAAAGTCAAAGATGCATACAGCTGGCGGCCACTTAATTTAATGGACTATTTGCTTTTTGGTTTTCAAAGCCTGGTCCAAGTACTTGCTGCTGTAGTAGTTTTAGCCACCCTTTCCCCTATACTTATTGTAGTGATTATGGTTGTTGCCATACCGGAACTTGTGAGCCGTATCAAGGAATCGGAATTATCATGGGGAATCTGGGATGCTAAAAGTCCCTACCGGAAAAAGTTTTGGTATATATCTGACTTGCTGCAAGAAAGGGATTCTATAAAAGAGATGAAATTATTCCAGCTGCCAAAAAGGTTTCTCTCGGAAATTAAGGGATTACAGGAGGATATTTATCAAGAGAATAAGACACTTGCAACCAGGTATTTAGGGATTAATTCAATTTTTAATATTTTGGGAGGAATAACTTTTATTGCAGTTTTATTATTTATTGTGCTTGAGGCAGTGGCAAAAAGAATTACGGTTGGTGACATAAGCTATTTTACAACTGTAATAACTAATTTGCAAAGCGGAGTAGGAGGGCTTTTTAGGAATTTAGTAAGGATCTTTTCTGAAAGTTTATATACGGCTTCTATATTTGAGGTTTTAGATGCTGCTCCCAGATTGAAACATGAAGAAAATCCGCAAAGGATTGATTTGAAAGAATCTCCTTTAATAGAATTTAAAAATGTTGCTTTCGCTTATCCGGGTAATCCAAAGCAGGTGCTTAAAAATTTTAACCTAACAATTAAACCTGCTGAAAAAATAGCATTAGTTGGGGAAAATGGCTCAGGTAAAACAACTATCATCAAGCTGCTTTGTAGATTTTATGATGTTGATGAAGGAGAAATTTTGATTAATGGAATGAATATTAAAAAAATAGATTTAAATTACTGGTATAGAGCTTTGGGGGTGTTGTTCCAGGATTTTGTAAAATATGAATATAAAGCCCGGGAAAATATACATTTTGGTAAGGCTGAAGAAAAAGAAAATATAAATAAAATTATTGAAGCTGCTGTATCTTCTGGAGCAGATCCTATGATCAAAAAGCTGGAACATGGTTATGAGCAGATGTTGGGTAGGACTTTCACTGGGGGAGTTGAATTGTCTGTTGGCCAATGGCAGAAAATTGCTTTGGCCAGAGGTTTTTTCAGAAATGCCCCCATCCTTATTTTGGATGAACCAACAGCTGCAATAGATGCCCGAGCAGAAACGGAAATTTTCAACAGAGTGGAAAAATTATCCAAAGATAAAACTGTGATTATTATTTCCCACAGGTTTTCTACAGTTAGAAATGCAGATAACATTTATGTGATTGATGATGGCAAGATTGTAGAATCAGGTAGTCATAGTCAATTAATAAAACTTGACCGCCAATATGCTGCTTTATTTAGTTTACAAGCTCAAGGGTATCAATAATCATTAATTCAATATCAAAATAAGATTTTGGCAATATCTTATTGTTGTAAACAATCAAAATGCGGAACACATTATTCAACTGGATTGTGGTTTACTTGAGGCATATTTAAAAAGAGTAAATAATGTTTTTCAATAGGTGAATCTTAACTGCATTGGTAATCATTCTGCGTGGAAGTAGGCATTTTAAATTCATTGCTTGCTATTGTTTACCAAGAACATTTAATATAAAAGAATATGCAAGAGGGTGACGAAGCTTTTCTAAGATCGGCTGGAGAAAGAATGGAAGGATATTTCCCGGGACTCTCTGAACGGATAGATAAGCTAAATATGGAACAATTAGGTAGAGGAATTGTTTTAAAACATTTTCAGGAGGGTGCTCGTTCAAGCAGTGAACTTATAGCTTATATTCTTCCGGTTAGTAAGGATCAACGTGAACATGTGATTTTATTTAAAAGTGGAGATATTTTTGTCACCTCAGTTCCAAGCCCTGGAGCAGGTGCTCTCTCTACCCAGGCTGATGCTGATAAATATTACACAAATAAGATGGCTCCCTCTCCGGTTCCGATAGAGGTTACCGATTTCAAATATTCAAATATAGGTCAAGTCGTAGGAGATATAAACGCAGTAAGCAGTCATAATTTTTGGTCAAGGATAACAGGGAGAAATTCTGATCCTGCGAGTACCACTCAAGTTTTAGCTAAAGTTGATCAGGCTATCATAGTTGCAAAAGAAACCAAGGCAGAAAGAGATAGAGCAAAAGAAGAAAGTGCCAAACAGTTACTTGCTAAAATAGATGAGTTTTTAAATCCTAAGAAACCAGAGCCGCCAGAATCAATTCCACCTTTGTAAAATTTAATCCATAAAGTAGTTAGTGGTTAGATTAGACTACTACGACAGTCTAAATTAACATGTAAGCCGGCAGGGGATAAGAGAATCTTGCTCCCTTCGGGAGTCGAACAGTCTTTCCCGCCCAGAGGCGGGAGACGCAATTCAATCCCTGCGGCATTTACAAAAAAAGCAGTCACAAGGACTGCATTTTTGTGTAAAGTGAGCCGGCAGGGGATCGAACCCTGGACCAAGAGCTTAAAAGGCTCCTGCTCTACCGCTGAGCTACCGGCCCCAAATCAGTATATCTGTGGATCGGTGAGGCAGTGTATCAGAGAGTTAATTACTCTATTGAAAAATCTGATTTACTGATATACTGATACACCGATGCCCGATCTTCCGAACCTATTGTACTAAATTTGCCTCAATTTTGCTAATATTAACACATGGATTTGGGTTTAAACTGGGTGGATTTGGTAATTTTAGGGATGTTGATATTATTTGCTGTTGAGTCTTTTGGCAGGTCTTTAATCTTTGAGCTGGTAGATTTTATAAGTTTCCTTTTGGCTTTTGTTTTATCTTTCCGTTATTACAACATCCCAGCTAAGTTTTTTGAGGTGCAATTTCACATTCCTCATGGGCTAACTTTAGTTTTAGGTTTTATGTCTGTCTGGTTTATATCAGAGGTTACTTTTTATTTAATAGTTAGGCTTCTTTTACCAAAAATCCCCCAAATTAAATTTCCCTTCTCCCGGTTTTTATCAATTATCCCGGGGCTTTTAAGGTGTTTGATATTTATTGCCATAATTTTAGTAATAATTGCAACTTTTCCCATCCAGCCAGTTATCAAAAAGAGCGTTTTAGACTCAAAAGTAGGCAGCCAAATTTTAAAATATGCTTATGGTTTAGAGTCTCCCGTAAAACAAGTTTTTGGAGGAGTGGCTAATGATTCCTTCACTTTCCTTACAATTAAACCTAAGACAGATGAAAAAGTTAATTTGGGTTTTCAAACAGATAAAATATCACTTGATCAAACATCAGAAAACGCGATGTTTGAGTTAGTTAACAAAGAAAGAACCGGCAGAGGGTTAAAAGCTTTAGTTTTTGATCAGAAGCTTCAGGCCGTAGCTAGAGGCCATAGCGGGGATATGTTTAAAAAGGGTTACTTCTCCCA
>JAMCTD010000071.1 GCA_023380995.1 Patescibacteria group bacterium | reverse complement strand
ATCGGAAGTGGCAACAAAACCACCAGCATCAATATTACCGGAAGCCTTTTTATATATGAAAACGGAGGCAGTAACTTAGTTACTCCAAATCCAGCAATAATCAACAGCAAAGGTATTGAAGATAAAAGATAACGTGCTGTAAAAGTTCTTAAAAAAAACATATTTAAAAGTAACGGAATAAGAGCCCACAATAAAACTACTCCTCTTAATAAAAATGTTCCTCTAATAGACCTTATTACTAACCCCACCGCAATGTAAATTATCCCTATAACCATACAAAATAAAATAGGCCAGGTTAATAGTTTGGGGAACCAATCAGCAATATCATGAAAATGTGGAATGAATGGATCCAACGGTCTGCCAACTAATTCCAAAGGAGAAAAGACATAATCAGCATTACGAGAAGATAATAAATGGAAATTTGGCCCGAGTCTCAGTAAATTATACGCCGCCAATCCAATTCCAATTGACACTGCCCATAAAAGTACCAATTTTATCAAAGCATGTTTACCATGTTTTTGCCTGTTAAAACTGATTGCTGTAAATGGCAATATCAAAAGGTTAAACATACCGGGAGTTTTAGTTAATATTGCTCCCCCAAGTAAATAACCCAGAATCATCGAAATATCCAATCTTACGCTCCGGATAAGCCATAAAGCAAAATAAACAATCCAAACAGTAAAACTGGCAAGCATTGAATCAACTAAAGCCATTCTGTCAAAAAATACAGTATAAGGGGTAATTGAATAAAGCAAACTGGCCCAAAGAGCAGTTTTATTATTAAATATCCTCTTGGACAAAAAAAACACTCCCAGGAGTGTAAAAAAACCAGACAGGATAGATAATAATCTTCCTGCAAACAAAGGATCATGGATAAATTTTAAAAGAGGTATCATTGCCCACATAAAAAGAGGGGTCTTACCATCAGATAAAGGCAGGAAACGTAAGGTAGACTCAGCCCTCATAACTTGCGCCCACCTAATATAAATAGCCTCATCTGCAAAGATAGGCTGCGAAGTTAAATTTGGTAGTCTAAGAATAAAATATAAGGCAGCTATAATACCGAAGGCAAAAATTTCCAAACGATGTTTAGATAAAAAATCCACCATAACATTATACCAACTCTACCTCCTAAATTGTCCACTACGGCATTACGTAATTACAAAACAGTAAGACTTAGTACTTTCCCTTCAAATCATTGCATCTGATCCTGAACATATCATAAATTGCTGCCATAGCATCTTTGACAACCTGCACCCTTTCTGTATCCACATATTTCCACTCCACTCCTACTTCTGCAATCTTAAAACCATATTTTTTTGCTAAGTATAAAACCTCCACATCAAACCCGGCATTAACTGCTCCTCCCTTAAAATGAACCACTCCCCATTCGCTTTTAATTTTGGGGATAATTTTTTCAACCGAAACTTTGCTGAAAGCCTTAAAACCACACTGTGTATCTTTAAAAGGCAAACCTAAAATTATTCCGCGAAGCAAAGAGAAACCCCAAGCTGATAATTTCCGTAACATAGGGGCCCCTTTTCTACCCTGCCTAGATCCAATTACAATATCAAACCCTTCTTCAAATTTAGGAAGAAATTTTTCAATTTGATTAATTGGTGTAGCCTGATCCATATCAGTAAAAAACACTATCTCACCCCTGGCTTCCAGCATACCTGTCATAACAGTATTTGCTTTTCCTCCATGAGGATTTTCAATCAGCTTAAAATTTTTATTTTGAGAAGTATGCTTTTTAATTAGCTCTACTGAATCATCTGAGGAACCATCGTCTACCACAATAATTTCAAAAGAAACCTGAAGGCCTTTTAAGTAATTTTCTACATCATCCAATACTCCCCTTTTTAAATTAGCTGATTCATTATAAGAAGGTATTATTATTGATATTTTCATAAATCTATTTATGGTTTTCCGGATGGATTATGAACTAATTTATATAATTTCACACCATATAATTGTTGTATCTGCTCAATCTTTGACCAACCAAAGGCTGCTATCTCATACTTCGGGCTGTGTACCGGATCACAAACCTCATCTTCACAAACAACAAATAATTGATCAGTTATATCAAAAGGCGCAATCTTTGGTTTGTGACCATACCGATCTAAATAAAACTGGTAGGCTGAATCATAATTTCTTTGAGCAAGCAGGGCAAAATTAAAATCGCGGTCTTGGGACTGTTGAATAATAAATTTGGCAACTTCTTGAGTTCTATAAAGTTGATTATTGGCAGGCTTAAAAATTGAAGTTTTTTCTAAATTAACTACTGTTAAAACAACCAATAAAACCATCATACCTGTATTTAATAACCACTTCTTATTACCTTGCACTTTAGGTAAATAGAGTGTGGCTCCTAAAAGTAAAAATGGAGCAGGATTTAAAAACCCCAGATAATGATCATAAACATCCTGCTGGTAGAAAGTAAGCCCTAAAAGCCCAATTAGCAACCAAACACCTAAAGCAATTTTAGGCCAGTATGAAAATCTGTATATTAACGCTAAAATAACCAGCAGCGAAACAATTATAGTTAAATACAAATTTTCCCCGGCAATATATCTGCCAATTAAATTATTGGAATAAAGAGAAGGCAGCTTGATAATATTCGCCAGAATATCACTTTTAACCGCACTCCCCTCACTTAATAATTCTGTTATTGCTCTGTAGTTTAAATAATTATGCCTTAAATCAAACCAAACCAGTGGTAACATAACAAAAATAAAAGAAAGTATCCCAAACAATGTTCCACAAAATAAGGATTTTATTTTTGATTGATTAAGCTTTCTCGAAACTATTTCATAAAGCCAAAGTATAAAAACTACAGGTATTAAAATTGCTGCCAAATAATGCATTTGCAAAGCAGCAGCGACAAAAAATCCTGTTAGGGAAAGCCATAAAAAATTACCTGTTTTGTGCAGCTTATACAAGCTAAACATGCTAATTAATGCAAAAAGCGGCGCAGGATTGGGATTCCAGGAAGATCTGGAATAAGTAATTGTTACAGGCGATATAGCATATAAATAAGCTGCAATAAGACCTGCCTGCTTGTTAAACCACTGTTTTCCTAAATAATAGATTAACGCCACTGTAACTATACCCAAAAATGCATTCATCCCGGCAGCTGCAACAGGGTTCAAATAAAAAATTACCATGGGGACAGCCATCATATAAT
>JAMCTD010000070.1:1953-2814 GCA_023380995.1 Patescibacteria group bacterium | reverse complement strand
GTACGTATAAAAATGATATTGGATATAATAATCAAGCTTAGGTATCGATCTAACATCCTTTAGTGTTATGTATTTTTTGCCTTCAAGCTGAGAAGCAATTCTCTTTAGATGATTAATTACATCTTGTTTCTCCATAAAGAGAAAATATCACAAACGACAAAAAGTTGTCAATACCTAATTCTATATAAACGATAATGTCATTAATAACGACGTTGCTGATAAACTAAGTTAATTGTAAGCTCAAATGGAATGTGGGTTGATTGAGTTGTGACCGGAAATACAAAATGTTGATTCTGAACTTGTGCATCCCAACCCTAAGAGATGACATAGAAGTATTGTATCAAAAAAGCTTTCTTATCTACCCACAGGGGGCTCTCCACCAGGAGGACTAAATTTATCACACTCTTCCCGATGATCTGGACTTAAGCAGTAGGTTTGGCACTCTGCTTGGGATCCATCTATAACACCAGTACAACCTCCAGGTCCTTTTCCTTGTTTTAGTACAGCCTCTTTCTCTTCTCTTTCCTGCTGACTTGGTCTCTCGTTTGATCCACCAGGTGCTCTTGGTCCTCCATCTCCAGGACCTTGCGGAGGAGTTTTTCCAAATAAACTAAATACCCGCATCACCAGTCTTTGTAAAATATTAGGTTGTCTGAAGCTTTGTCCATTTTCCGGCCCGCGAGAACCATTCCCAACCGACCCCCGATTATAATTTGGTTTTCCCCTTACCTCCGTTTGCACTTCTTTGCCAATTTTTTTCTCATATTTTTGGGCATAATCGACCAAAGTTTTCATTGATTCTTTGGAACATCCTCCGCCACCCTGATATCACCGGTGATCTATCTTGTCTTGACAACCTGC
>JAMCTD010000070.1:0-1943 GCA_023380995.1 Patescibacteria group bacterium | reverse complement strand
GTTGGGAATGGTGTTATAGATGGAAACTCTTTTCAGTTTTTGCAGGTTGTCAAGACAAGATAGATCACCGGTGATATCAGGGTTGCCGGGGTACTCATCTGCTATCCCCAGCTCTTCCAGATTGGTCAACTTAGCCAAAGAGCAAATATCGCCTTTGACATTAGTGCCACCGACATAAATTGCTTTCAAATTTGGCATGTTAGCAAAGACACTAATATCCCCGGAAATTTGGGTGTGGGTCATGGCAAAAGTCTCCAGTTTAGTCAGATTCTTTAAGCAAGCAATATCACCTGTTATTTTGGGGTCAAAAGCAAACTTTAAGCTACGTAGTTTAGTAGCGCCAGAAAGTGAACAAATATCGCCAGAAACATCAGGATTAGAATACAGGCTAAATACTTCAAGGTTTGTTAAATTTTTTGAGTTAGCAATATCCCCTTTTACAGTACGGTCGGTTGCATCCAAATATTGTAAACAGGTTAAATCTTTAAGCTGACTAACATCTTTCAGCAAATCTATGTTAGTCAGCTGAAGAAAAGTCTCGTTGGGGTACATCATCTGGAAAACTTTGTTAGTGGAAGTGGTTAGACCACCAGCAGAACAAGGGACTCCCAAAACATTTTGGGATTTGGAAGCCAAAGAATCAGTAGTTTGTTTGCTAGAGGTAATACTTGTCGCTAGCACTAAACCGACAAAAACTACTACAGCCAGAAGTATCAAAATATGAGAAAATCCTGCGGAGCTTTTGGGCATTAATTAAACAGTAAACTGGCAAATGAATCTTGTCAATAGATGACAAGTAGTTAATTATACCCTTAAACTGAACCCATTAAGGCTTTTTCTTTACAAAGTAAGCATTTCTGGTGCTTTTGAGTGAATAATTCTGCCTAAAGAGTCTCTTTCTAATATAATTCTGGTTTTCTTGGATCAGGCAACTTAAAGTTAAATTGGAAGGGAAAGTCTATTGAATCATAAGTTGGAGTTGTATGATGAAGTTCTCTACAAAGAGACTCATGAGAGAGATTATAACAAAGAAATCTGTTAGTCGTCGTTTATTCTTCCAAATACATATTTAACAATTAGAATACAACTTTGGTTAATAAGAAACTTAGTAAATTCTAATTTGGCTATTTGTCATCTAAAAAGTACAGAAATTGGTTGACAATCTTTACTGGTTTCACTTATAATCTTCGCTCTTGCTTCAACGTTTTTTCTCTGCCCAAAAGATTTCTAGATTATGGCCAGAAAGAAAAGCAATAATCGTTCTCGATTACATCGTTCACTTCTTGTAACGAAAACAGCAGCTAAGTCGGGATATAATAAAGCGACTGGTTTTATAAAGAGAAAGCCTTTAACCAGTTTTTTCCTGGTTCTGTTACTTCTTCTTGGTTTAATTACTGCAGGTAACTATTTAACTCCTAAAAAAGAAGTGGCCAAAAGTCCGGAGATTGTAAAACCCGTACAAGTTTACCAAATTGGAGAGAGTCCAAAAGTCACACTGCAAGCGAAGATTGAAAAATCCGGAGTAATTAAAATTAGTGCGCTAGCCCCGGGTGTGGTTCAATCCATTAATTTTAAAGAAGGTGATCAGGTACAAAAAGGGACGGTTTTAATTAACATGTCCTCCAATTACCAGGGAGGTAATGCTGCCTCAATCCAGCGGCTAATGGCCCAAAAACAGTATCAAAATAACAAAGATACTATTGATGCCCAAAAAGATCTGATAAATACTCAAAAAAATATCGCCAATCAATCTGAAACAAATGCCAGCCAACTTCGGGATATCGCTAATCAGTCTATACAAGAAACACAGGATTTAATTAATCTTAACCAGTCTATTTTAGATACCCTGACTCAAAATGAGACCAACTTAGAAAACAATAACCCTGGTGGAGTAAACGATACGGCTATTTTACAGATCAAATCCCAACGAGCCGGGGTTATTG
>JAMCTD010000069.1 GCA_023380995.1 Patescibacteria group bacterium | reverse complement strand
GCAATAATAACAGAACAAACTCCAATAACAATAATAAACCTAAGAGTAAGTTAAGAGCGGCAACTAATAACAAGGATAAATTGATAACATTCATTTATAAACGAAGCTTTCCATCTTCGGCTATAAACAGTGTACTAACAATTTATAGGAGGTGCAACCTAGGTTACTTTATTTATTTTTTGAAGTTACTAACTTTTATAGCTGTTGATTGACCCCAAAGAAGTGTGTCGTCGACCCTATCAACTTGTACTCCAGCTTTATCCAAAAGACCAATTATTTCTTCTGGATACCATACAGGCGATACCTCGCGAAATGTTTTTCCAAATTCCATCATTTGAGGAATAGCCTTAATTGCTCTTATCAGAGGCTTAAAATGTAGTCTACTAAGTTCTCTGGGAAATATCTCTTTCATAAATCTTTTCCTTAAAACTTGTGGGTCAAAACTACCATCAGTAATCATACAAAAAGATAGTTTTGGATCTACACCCCTACCTACATTTAATCGTAAACATTGATCAACTAAGTCTGTAAATCGTTCAGCATCTAGATATGAAATTCCCCACATTGAAGCATATTGGACAGTCTTTGAATTAACTTCACTTGTATTTGAAAATAACTCAGGCTCTGGTAATCCTTCTGATAAATCATGGAGAATAAATCCTGCATTTTTAATACCTAATTTAGATAATCTTCTTCTGGCTATTCCCTCTATTAGGTTATTACTATCTATTCCTACATAACCTGCAAGTTTTCCGGTTTCCTGAAAATAAGGAGCCATATTAGCAGATCCTGCCATAAGATCTACAACTAAAGTATCATCTTGGAGATTCACAAAATTAGCAAATTCTCTGCGTACTGGTAATAATCGTACGATATCATCAAAATTAGGCTTACCCTCTCCTGCAGGTAAGCATCTAAACTCCCACCAGTCTCTCCAATAAGCTCCTTGGGTTTCGAGTATTTTTAATCTTAATTGATCTTTTTTAGAATGATCTTCGATAAGGTGCAGCACTTTAGCTACATTTCCTGCATTTAAAGCTTCCCCGTTCCGAAAACGCGCCTCTATCTCTGGCAATGTATTATTTAATCTTTTAGCAGCCAGTCCAATATTTGCTTCTATCATAATTTTTTCCTGTAGTTTTATACTATCAAAATAATAATTGTAATTATAACTTAAATTTATTAAAATATCAACTATAGGATGGCTAGAAGCGGACAAAATAAAAACTAACTGGCGCATTGCCCATATGACCTAACTTTTTCTCATTAAATCTAACAGTTTTTTGGTTTTTTTAGTGATTACTTGAAAAATCCCGGACTAATATATTATTTAAGGGTTTTTCTTTTCAACATAAGAAGAAGAAACATAACCTTCAGTTCCGTTAGATAACCGCACCCTATCCCAAGCCCCTTGTTCCTCCAAAAGTATCAGTGTGTCTCCTGGTGCAACTTTGCCAATCTCTTTCCCATTTAAATTAGGCTTTTCTCTCACCCGCAGAAAACCTGTTGGGGTATTTTTGACAAAAACTTCTGCTGTTTGAGTAATTACCGGTGTAGAAATATCCGTAAGGTCTGCTTCGGAAAGAGCCAAATTAACAGAAACCGTCAGATTAAAATCTTGAGGCAACTCAACTCTGATACTTCTTTTTAAGTAATTTGTATGGCTGATCAATATTGTATGCGCTCCTTTTTCTATATCTGCAGTAACAGGAGTTCTACCATAAGATTTTCCGTCTATTTCTACATCTGAATCCGTAGGACTGGAGACAATAGTAATACCTTTGCCTGAACCTAAAGTTAAAATTTCACCGGCAGAAGAAGCCTGATCATAAGCTAAATCCCGGTTTACAACAGCCACAGTTCCAGCAGTTAATTTAATCCTACCTTCCCACAAACCTCTTTCTTTTTGTAATTTTACAGTATAATCACGGCTTTCTAAGTTTTTGTTCTCGTATGGTGTTTTACCAACTTCTTTATCGTCAAGGTAAACTGTTGCCTCCGAAGGCTCAGATAAAACAGAAATTCCGCTTGTTTGTTTAATCCCAAAGAAAATTTCCGTCCACTTCTCACTAAAACGCAACAATATTGCAGCCAAACTAATCAGCACCAAAAACCAAACCAAGGTCTTTTTCATCATAAATTATTATACCGCAATTTACTTAGGCTAAGTTAATAAAACACTGCTTTATTTTTTGACATTTGAGGCAAAATTTGCTATTATACGCCTTTGTTGCAAAACAAGAAAAACCACAGATTATAAATCTGTGGAGGATCATTCATAAACTAGTAACTTTGTTTTGAATATTCAAAACAAAAACCTTCTGCCTGAGATAATCTCCAACAGGGATGCCCTTCTTGAGAAATTATCTAAAATTAAGCCAAGGTTCCCATTGCGGTTTAAACAGCTTACTATAATTTCCTTAGCTTTCCTTACCTTATCAGGATATTACCCAACCTTTTCTATTCCTCCTGTTAAAAAATCCTCTGTTAAGGCTGCTTATCCTGAACAAAGGGGAGAAGTTGTTGCCCTATCTTTTTCCAAACCCCTAATTTTGCCTCATCCAGGCTATCTTTCAACTAAATTTTCCACTTGGCATCCAGGAATAGATATTGCCACTGGTTTAGGGATGCCTATCCATCCTATTCTTGACGGAGAGGTAATAGCAGTAAGCAGGGATCTGTTTGGTTTAGGTAACTTTGTTGAAGTTGCCCATCAAAATGGTTTTAAATCCAAATATGGTCATATGGGCAGAATCTACGTTAAGGCAGGACAGAAAGTCACCTCAGAAAATACCTTGGGAGAAGTGGGGCTAACCGGACATACTTCTGGTCCGCACACTCATTTGGAAATTACCCACGATGGAAAGTATACTGATCCACAAGCTCTGCTGCCTCAGTTACCTAATATACCTGTTTCCAGTGTAGCTTTACAAACAGAATCAAATACCTCCTCAATTAAGAGATAATTTCCCCTTCAACTTCTGTCAAATTTACCCCCCTAAGCCCAAATTGTTCTCTTTCGCGGTTTATCAGTCTTTCCAATAAATTCTTAAGCTCCAAAGGATAATCTACATACTGTAAAGTAATCTCCCCTTTATTTAAACCCGCAGTATTAACAATAATGGTGCCATGATGTAAAAGTAGCCTGTCCACCATAGATTGGTCCACTTCCAGATGAGTGATTTTATCAAAAAGCGCTGCTGTCAATTTTACGGAAAACAATCCTTTCTTAACTATCACCCTTCTTGTAGTAAACAAATATCTGTTGGCATGATAAACATGCATAATCCTGATAATTGCTGATAAAAACATTAGTCCCATGCCTAAAACCAAACCCCAAATTTTTCCAATGCCCAAAAGCCATCCTAATCCTAAACCTAATCCTAAAAAAAGCATCCCGGGAAAAAGAACATAGAATAAAAATTGAGATCTTGTATAGGCTTGGGATAACCCGGTTATCAAAACCAATTCCTCATCTTCTGATAAATATTTTTTAAAAGCCTTTTTTTGCTTTTCTGTTGGAGATTCACGGTAGTGAAACTTAGCCATTACTGCTATTGTAACAGAAGTCTAATATTCAGGCATTGCGCCAGGAGGCATTTGTGGAGCTTTTTCTTTTTCAGGAGCATCTGTAATCAAACAGTTCGTGGTCATTACCATCATGGCAACAGAAGAAGCATTTTGCAAAGCAGATCTGGTAACTTTTACAGGATCTATAATTCCTGCTTTTACCAAATCCTTAACCTTACCATCCAACACATCAATTCCCATGTTGCCTGAAGTTTCCATAACTTTAGATAAAGCAATCCCATCATCCATGCCTGCATTTTTTACCAGCATCCTAAAGGGCTGTTCCAAAGCTCTTTTGACAATTTCCACCCCCACTTTTTCCTCACCCTCAACCTTGACTCCATCCAAAGCTTTGCCTGCCCTAAGCAATGCTACTTCTCCTCCAGCCACAATTCCTTCTTCTATGGCAGCTTTTGTGGCAGCCACTGCATCAATTACCCTTTCCTTTTTCTCTTTAAGTTCAATTTCTGTTGCAGCACCAACATTAATTACTGCTACCCCGCCAGTTAACTTTGCCAATCTTTCCTGTAATTTTTCCCTGTCAAACTCTGAATCTGTATTTTGTAACTCGCGTCTAATTTGAGTCACTCTTGCTTCAATTTTTGATTTTGCACCCTTACCATCAACAATTAAGGTATTGTCTTTATTGGAAGTAACCCTGCCTGCCCTGCCCAACTCATTCATTTCCACTGACTCAAATTTCCTGCCTGTATCCTCACTTAAAACTGTTCCACCAGTTAAAATTGCAATATCTTCTAACATTTCTTTCCTGCGGTCCCCAAATCCAGGAGCTTTAACTGCCAAAACATTAAATGTGCCTCGCAGTTTATTAACCACCAAAAGGGCCAAAGCTTCACCTTCCACTTCATCTGCAATAATTACTAAGTTTTTAGAAATTTGGACAAATTTTTCCAGGAATGGTACCAAATCAGCAGCAGAAGAAATCTTTTTATCAGTAATTAAAATATGGGCATCCTCAATAGAGGCCTCCATTTTATCTGAATCAGTCACAAAATAAGGAGAGACAAACCCTTTATCAAACTCCATCCCTTCTTTATAATCCACACTCATTTCCATGGTTTTACCCTCTTCCACAGTTACCACCCCGTCCTTACCCACTTTTTGCAAGCTTTCAGCAATTAAATTACCAATTTGTACATCAGCTGCAGAAATAGTGGCCACTTGCGCTACTTCTTCTTGGGAAATAATTTTCTTGCTCATTTTTTTAAGCTCTTCCACCAAAACTATAACTGCTTTCTCTATACCATGTTTTAAAATCATCGGGTTGCTGCCTGCTTGGATATTTTTCAATCCTTCAGAAACAATAGCTTTGGCCAAAACAGTGGCAGTGGTGGTTCCATCTCCAGCCACATCAGAAGTTTTAGAAGCTGCTTCTTTTAACAGTTGTGCTCCCATATTTTCAAATGGGTCTTCCAGATCTATTTCTTTGGCCACAGTTACTCCATCATGGACTACTTGGGGTGCTCCCCACTTTTTATCCAAAGCCACGTTTCTCCCTTTTGGACCCAAAGTGGTTGCCACAGCATCTGTTAAGGTATTAATACCTTTTAATAATTTTTCTCTTGCTTCAGAATCAAATTTTAAAATTTTAGCCATAATATTTTCCTGTAGTTATATCCGTTACTGCCTGGTTTAATCGGCTAGCCTTTACTAAATTACCTTCCCTTACTGCTAAAATTGAAGCTATCTGCAAATAGGCTACATTCTGCATAGCATCATCTTTTGCTTTACGCCCAGTTTCGACTTCTATTCGAGCTCTGTTATAAACAGTATTCCATAAATCATCCACCATTTGCCTTAATTCTTCTGTGCTAAACCGATCGTAACCTGCTTTTGCTTCTATCATGATTTTTTATCCTTGGTTTAAAACTCTAAATGGGCATAGTTCACTAGGAAGCCCTTTTATAGCAGGGCAATACTCTGACAGTTCTAAAGGTTCTAAGCTACATATTTCTCTTATTTTCCTGTTTAATTCAGCAATACCTTTACGGCCTATACTCTCTGTCATATTTTTTACTCCAATATTGCCATTAGGTCATCAAATTTCACTAATTTTAATTCTTTACCCTCAACTTTAATTTCATCCCCACCCCATTTTTTATAAACTACTTTATCTCCAACTTTAACAGGGCATTTTAAGACT
Organism: Patescibacteria group bacterium; assembly: GCA_023380995.1. The sequence continues at coordinate 107 of JAMCTD010000069.1, read as the reverse complement.
TTACCATTTTCAAAAATCATCTCATCACCACAAGCTATTACTGTTCCCTGGGCTGGTTTTTCTTGAGCAGACTCTGGCAAAATTATGCCTGATAAAGTTGGAGATAA
>JAMCTD010000068.1 GCA_023380995.1 Patescibacteria group bacterium | reverse complement strand
GTTTTGGAGCATGTTGGTGATAGAAAGTAATACCAAGGAATATTCATAATTTTTACTGGTTAATATTAACACATTAATAATGGAAGTTCACTTAAAAATATAGGGTAAAAAGTAGGATTTTTATATTTTTTGGGCTACAAAATAATAATTTTGGCACAGAGGGGAAAATATAGCGCTTAAGCAGTTGTCAAATATATCCCAAAAGAAAGCCAAAGGGGCAGAATATTTAATAGGATTTGGTAAGTTTCTCAATGAGTTTCTGGGCAAAAATCCATAACGTTTTATTTCTAAGATTTTAAAACTTGTTTGATTTGCCAACTGTAAAATATCTTTTTTGGTAAAACGTTTGGTATGGTGGAATTTATTAGTTAGCAGTTTACCCAAAAATTCTATTAAACTGTAATAATTTGGCAGGTGGTAACAAATAAAAAATCCATTGGGTTTTAAGATTCTGGCAATTTCTTTCATGCTACCAATCTGGGTGCCAGCATACTCACCAACATGCTCCAAAACACCAACTGAGGCAACTGCTTTAAAGCAATTATTATTAAAAGGTAACTTGGTAGGTTGATTGGGGTTGCCTTTGATGAATTTGTAGGAATAACTTTTAAGCCATTTTTTAAAACTAAATTGTTCAAATGAAAAACCAGTTGTTTGATAGCCGCTGGTGCATAAAAAATATGAAAAATGGCCATTGCCAGCACCCCAGTCCAAAACAGCTGAACCTTTTGGCACATATTTTTTAAACAGTTTATAAAGTAATAAATACTGATGAGCACTTAATAAACTGCCTATGTGCGGATGCGAATTGTTATCTTGGTTTGCTAGCTTAACTAGATCTAATATCATTTCTACTGTGTAAGAATATACATTAATCCTGCTTAAAAAAGCAAAAATGTCAGTTATAATAGGGGGGATATGAAATTTTATTCCAATATCACTCTATTTTTTGTGATTTGGTTGGCGGCTGTAATTTTTATTTCTTACTTTGGTTTTTTATATCTTCCCCGCACTCATTATTCTCATTCTGATTATTTATCCAATTTTGCCAATTGGGATGGAGGGCATTTTTTAAATATCGCCCAGATTGGTTATAACTCAAAAATTGAGTATGCCTTTTTTCCACTATATCCAATGCTAATTAATTTGACAAATAAATTAATCAATAATTTTTTGGTTACTGGAATTTTTATTAGTCTAATATCTTTTTTCCTGGGCCTGCATTTATTATATACGCTGCTAATTAAAGATTTTGGCAAAAAAGTTGCTACCAAAGCAGTTTTAGCATTGATCTTTTTTCCCACCTCATTTTACTTTTTAACAGTTTATTCAGAAGGGTTATTTTTTCTGCTGGCAGTGGCAGCCTTTTATTTCTTACAGTCCAAAAAACTATTTTATACTGCAATTGCTGCCTCTCTTGCTTCTGCCACTAGGCCAGAAGGGATTGCTGTTGTTTTGGCTGTAATAATTCATGTTTATTTTGCTCAAGGTTTACAGAAAAAAAATTGGGTCATTTTGCTTTCTCCTTTAGGGTTAATAGCTTATGGTGTTTTTTTGTATTATCAAGTTTCAAATCCAGTATATTTCATTACTGCTGAAAGCAGTTGGCAAAGAAATTTAAGCTTTCCCTGGGTAAGTTTTTGGAGTGCTTTGCAAAAAATTGCTGCTCCTGGGTTGATGGCCTTCTATTTTAATTCAGTTTTAGATCTATTATTTGCTATTTTTGGAGTAGGGTTAGTTATTAGAGGTTTTAGGTTTGTGCCTGTGTCGTATTCTATTTATGCTTGTGCTTCTATTGTTCTACCTTTAGTTACGGCCACTTTACTATCAATGCCAAGATTTTTACTGGTAATTTTTCCAATGTTTATTTTAATGGGGATGGTTAAAAATCAATTTGTTATTTTGGCCTATCAGATTATTTCAGTGATGTTATTGTCACTGTTTGTCGTACTATATATAAATGGTTATTGGGTATCCTAAGGGGTGTAGTTAACTTTTCTTTGGATTTCAGTTGTATTGGAGGAAATATCAACTGCTTTGATAATAATTATATTATCTCCATCATTTAATGATTGATCAACACTAAAATCTCCATCTTTGTTTACAATTACCTGATTTCCATTTATAAAAACTTTTATTTGAGGGTCAGTTTTACCGGAAACTTTTACCTTTTTGTTACCACCCTGGATTTTTTTATCATCCTCCGGCTCACTGATATCAAGAGGAGGTTTTTCATTATTATAAATTAGCTTAATGGTTTTTGATGGTAGACTTTCTTTATCATTATCATCTATGGTTTTTCCGTAAATATTATTAGTGCCCAGGTTTAAAGCTATTTCTTTGAAATTAAAACTGCCGTCACTTGTAACATCAGTTTTTTGTTTCAGCTCATCATCTATATAAATCGCAACTTTAGAATCAGCAGTTCCAAAACCTTTAATGTCAATCTGGGAAGAATTTGTGGCTTCATAAGGAATGCTTAAAACAGGGGGGGCAAGGGCTGCATTTTGCTGGCTTGGAGAAACAATTTTTTTGGATGGTTTGATAGTATCCTTAACAACACTGATACCGCCTATAAAAGAGGGAAGGATCCAATTAATTGTAGAGTAAAACAAAACACCAACAATAACTAAAGTAATAATAAAATTTCTCCGGCTTTTAGCAGCGTATCTTTTAGCAGATCTTCTGGAAGTGTATCTACTCATCTAAATCGATTCTACCACATTCTAGCATATTTTCTGGTAAAATATCCCAAGCAGCGGGAGTAGTTCAGCAGTAGAATGTCTCCTTCCCAAGGAGAAGGTCGCGGGTGCGAGTCCCGTCTCCCGCTCATATAGCCAGTTCGACGTTTTTGCCGAAAGCAAAAAGGGAAGGTTCCGAGCGCAGCGAGGGTTCTTATTCTGGTATCCCGCTCAAACAAGTAGAATGCCACCACGCCATTGGCGGGGAGGTCGCGGGCTGAAAGTACTGAGAGAATCGAAGTATGCGAATCCCGTCTCTCGCTCCAAACTTACAGCTAATGGATTATAGGAGAAGATTGTTTCATTTAAATGAACTTAACGAGTTAGCTGTTTGAATAAGCTCCTCTTTTGCTTTTGAGTTATCATAGAGACAATAACCGCTTATAGTCAGAACGAAACGTTTCTCAGTGGTGTCTAATATTAAACGTCCTTCTGTTGCCTTTTCGTTATCAATAATTTGTCCGCTTCCATTTAAATACTTAAACTGATTAAATATTCCTGATCCCTTTTTTAGGATTACTCTTTCAACAGTTATACTTTCATTATGTGATTTTGACTGCCATAAATCTTTTTCTATCTCATCTAATGACATAAGTTTTGGGCTTTTAGATCCTTGTAAAATTTTAAATTCATAACCGTCTCTTCCGCCTTGGCACCTATATACTGTGCGAATACCCTCACTCGCAAAGGG
>JAMCTD010000067.1 GCA_023380995.1 Patescibacteria group bacterium | reverse complement strand
AACACAGCAACAATTTTTAATCATTCCAATAAACATTACCCTTATCACGTTATTAAACATGGCCATTTTTTGGCAATTACACCCTTCCCAAATATTTTTAAAAAGAGTCCTGCTGATATCATCAATAATAGTAAGTTTAATATTAATTATCACATTTATTAAAATTATTCTGATGTTTGTGTAAAAAGTATGAATTTAATATTACCCGGCCTGATTTCATTTTTAGTAACTGTTTGCGCTATTCCGCTTACGATAATTTTTGCCAAAAAATTTAAGTTAATTGATAATCCAAAAGTCAGACTGCACCCTGCCCATACCCAAACAAGGATAGTTCCCAGGGCAGGAGGATTGGCAGTATTCTTAGGAATTGTATCTACCTTATTTTTCTTTATTCCTTTTGGCAAAACTACGGCAACAATTTCAATTGGGCTTTTTATTTTGCTTTTAGTAGGCCTCTTGGATGATAAATATCAAAACTTTTCACCATATTTACGGCTAATTACCCAATTTATTGCTGCCGTAGTAGTGGTGGGAAGCGGTATAGGTATTACTTTTATTACTAATCCCTTGGGAGGAATCATCCATTTTGATGCCACTATTTTACAGCTTAATTTCCTTGGTACTCACCATATAATTTTACTTGCTGATTTATTGGCTTTAGTTTGGATAGTTTGGGTGATGAATATGATTAATTGGTCAAAAGGGGTAGATGGTCAAATGCCCGGGATTGTGGCTGTCACTGCTTTTATTTTAGGCTTGCTCTCTGTAAAGTTAAGCTTGTTTCAGGATCCTACTCAAATTAATGTGGCCAAACTGGCTTTTATCACTGCTGCTTCAGCTTTAGGTTTATTAGTTTTTAATTGGCATCCGGCTAAAATTTTTCCCGGGTTTTCCGGTTCTACCATCTTAGGATTTATGATTGCAGTTTTAGCTATCCTTTCCGGAGCAAAATTGGCCACCGCAGGTTTGGTGCTTTTAATCCCGGCCACTGATTTTATTTATACTTTCCTAAGAAGACTACTGAGCGGCAAATCGCCTGTTTGGGCAGACCGGGGACACCTGCATCATAAATTACTGGAGAAAGGATTTTCTCACCAACAAATCGCCTTGTTTTACATTTTGGGAAGTGCTATTCTTGGAGCAACAGCCTTAAGTTTATCCTCATCTGGCAAGCTGTTTGCGGCATTGCTGATAGGAATAATTATTTTAGGGAGCATTTTATGGTTAAACTTTTTTGGGCAATTTTCAAAGCGTCGCGCCCAAGACAATGGATAAAAAATTTTGCTGTTTTTGCAGCTTTAATTTTTTCCGGCACACTACTGGATCAAACCAACCAAATTAAAACTGTTGAAGCCTTCTTTTTGTTTTGCGCATTCTCATCAGCTACCTACTTACTAAACGATATATTTGATATTGAACGAGATAAACTTCATCCCTTTAAAAAGAAACGGCCAATTGCTTCCGGCCTTATCCCCATACCTTTAGCTGTAACTTTAGCCCTTGGTGCCATTGTTATATTCTTGCCTCTCTCCTATAAACTTTCACCTGCCTTTTTCTTTGCTGCTGTTACATATTTGATTATGCAGCTATTTTACTCTTCATACTTAAAGCGGATCATTTTAGTTGACGTATTGGTAATAGCAGCAGGATTTGTTTTACGGGTATATGCCGGGGTGTGGGCTATTGATGCCCACTTAAATGTCTGGTTCCTGCTTTCTGTCACTTCCTTTGCTTTATTTTTAGCAGTTGGAAAAAGACGCTCAGAACGGACACTAATGGAATCTCAAGCAGCCCGCCACCGGGAAACTTTGCTGCATTATCCGGAAAATTTGCTTGATAGTTTAACCACCATGTTTGCTAACTCCGCTTGGTTAACTTATGCTTTTTTTGCCTTTTTACAGCCACCCATCCAAGCGCGCCGGGTTGTATCAATTTTCCTGGGTGGATTTGAATTACCTGTTTCTGAAGCCAAATACCTAATGGCCACAGTCCCGGTAGTGCTTTATGCAGTTATGAGGTATCTCTATATTATTTATGAGAAAAAAGAGGGAGAGTCGCCTGAGCGGGTAATTTTAACTGATACTCCCCTGCTTTCTGCAGTTTTAATTTGGCTAATTTTAGTTTTGGGAATTATCTATTACCTCGGGGTATGAATTAGGAGTAGAAAACTCCGGTGTAGTTGGTTGTTGGAATTCTCTCTCAATCACCGGAATAATTTGATCTGGCGTAACATCTGATTTCATAATCATTGACTTTACCCCCAAGTCAAAACACTTACTTAACGTTTCTTCTTCACCTAAGTTTGTCAGTAAAACCACCGGGATTTCAGCAAACTCTGGATTTTGTTGTTTACCCTGCATAAACCCTACCCCATCCATCCTGGGCATCATGACATCCAAAAGAACCAAATCATAATGTTTAAGCCTAAGTTTGGATAAACCGTCTGCACCATCCATAGCAGTATCCACATCATATTTTTCAGATAAAAACTCTGAATAAAATTGTCTCATCTCAACTTCATCTTCAATTAGCAGTATTTTCTTTTTATTATTTGTATCCTGGGGCTGGGGAGCAACAAGTGAAGGAAGTTGCATTACTTGACCATCAACCCTTTTCATTTTCAGATAATCCTCCCTGGTAAATATTCCCTTGAAAGCTTTTTTACTAACAGCTTTGGCTGGTGAAATTGCCTGAGTAGCCACCGGTAAAGAAAAGTAAAAGGTTGAACCTTGACCTAAAATAGAATCGACCCAGATATGACCGTTCATCAAACCTAAAATTAGCTTGGTAATATAAAGACCTAATCCCGTACCTCCTGTCTCAGGATTAGAAGAAGATAAGGAGGTGTCTTCGCGGTAGAATTTGGTAAACAGCTTGGGGATATTTTCCGTGGTAATACCCCTGCCTGTATCTTTTATATAAAAAATAATTTGTTGGTCTTTTTGGGTAGCTCCAACTATGATTCCTCCGTGATCGGTATATTTAATAGCATTGGTAACTAAGTTGATCAAAATCTCTTTTAATTTAATCGGGTCAGCCAAAACTGTTTCGGAAAGGTTGGGAGCAAAAGCATCAGTTAAACTTAATCCTTTCTTTTGAGCTCTTGGCATCAATTCGTCAACTACAGTCCTCATAATCCCTTCATAATTAGTTTGTTCCAAAATAACTTCCATCTTCCCACCCTCAAGTTTAGATACATCCAAAATATCATTGATAAGTTTAGTTAAATTCTGAATCCCTATTAATGCTCTTTGCAATCTTTCCTTATCTTTGGTAGCAATGATTGTTTGGGGATCAGGCCTGGTTAAAGTCATCCACAGGTAATTTTGGGCATTTGAAACAGGAGTCCGAAGCTCGTGGGAAGCAACTGCAATCAATTGATCTTTCATTTTATCCAATAATTTAAGGTTTTCATTTTTCTTCTGAAGCTCAACTGTAGCCTCACCAATTTTCACTTGCAGGTTTTGGCTAAACTCATTCACCTCTTTGTATAATCTGGCATTTTCCAAAGCAATGGATGCCTGAAAAGAAATAGCATTAAGTAAATCAATATCCTGAACTGTATAAGGGTCACCGGAAAGTTTGTGACCTAATACTATTAAACTTATCATTTTGCCGTTATTTATAATCGGAATAATTAAAGCAGCTTCAATATGTTCCATATGACTATAAAGTTCCTGTAATCTTTCCTTTTCTGCTACATTCAGCGCATCCTCAATCATTTCTCTAACTTCTTCTAAAACAATAATTTTGGGATTTTGCTCAAGAAAGCTGGTTAAAAAATTATCTCTTACCATAGATATTCCATTTTCCTCATTAAATCCAACTGTTTTTTGGATTTTATAGTGATTACTTGAAAAATCCCGGACTAATACAGCAACCCGATGTAACTTCAAGGTCTGAATTAATGTATTAATGATAGTGTCAACTAATTTGGGCATCTCCAAGTAAGAAGTAAGACTATGACTAAATTCCCTTAAGGTCTTCTGGTAATCATAGATTGATTGAAAGAAATATTTACCAGCAATGGAACGTGCTAGCTCAGTTAATTTGCTATATATTAAAGCAATAATAACAGAACAAACTCCAATAACAATAAAAACTCCCGGTTTTAAGGTAACTCCTGTAAAAAAGTAAAAAGATAAAGCACCTGAAATACAAATAATAAAAGTAATTATTGTTAGAATGAAATAAACAATAAATTGTTGAAAAGCAAAACGGATATCAAATAGGCGGTGACGAACAATGGCATAACCAATAATGGCAAACATTATTGTCATGAAGTGCGGACCTATAAAAATTAGGCTGTAGATACCCCAAAAAGGCAAAATAATATTGAAAGGAAACGCTCCCATTATCGGAAACAGCATGGCTAGTAAAATATAGCCAAGCTGTGTTCTTTCTAAACCAGTAGCTCGACGATATTTGTTCCAGAGTAGGAAGCAGCCATAAGCCATAAAAACTGAAAAATAAATAACCCATCCAATATAGATCGGACCCAAGGTAACTGTTGTCTTATCAAAGTTGAAGTTGATATCTTTTATCCATAGATTGGAAAAAAGCAAAGTGGCTATAAACGCAAATGGCACCAATACGCTTATTAAGGAATAAATAACTGAAGGAAACTGTTTTTTTACAAAGATATAGACAAAATATAAAAAAGTAGCAGGAACTAATCCACCTGAAATATAGATAACTTTATCCCAAATGATCGCTGAAGCAGCATCCGAAGACATGCGAAAGAATGTTATAGAGGTAGGCCATAAAACTCCAGTCAAAACAAATAAAGCAAAGAAAATATTAACTTTATTTTAGGATTTCTTA
>JAMCTD010000066.1:1093-3903 GCA_023380995.1 Patescibacteria group bacterium | reverse complement strand
TATAGACCTTATCTATATCCTGATCCTCAACCTAGTGGGACACAAACTCCGCCCCCTACCCCTACTCCCCAACCAACAACTCAGCCTGTCCCACAACCATCTGATTGTGAGCAAAAATTGGCTAAGGTTAAAGAAATTACCTGGAGTAGAAGAAGAACAGCTTTAAGAGAACTAAGAGCATTAATCCCACAGTAGTGGGGACTATGATAACTGAAGATCAATTTAAGGTACTGGTTGAGAGAATAGATCGTATTCAAATAGTAGTCGATAAAATCGAGGCTGATATAGATAAGGTCTATAAAGACAATCAGGAACTAGCAATTAGAGTAGGTGGAGCTGAAAACCAACTAAGGGAACTTAGAAGTTCAGTTCATAACCTACCTCAAGAGACTAAAAACAAAGTGTCTGATGCTGTAAAGCCAGTTATTAATGAGGCAAAGGAGTTAAAGGAAACAATACAAGATAAAAAGATTGTAGTTATTAAAGAAAGCACTAACTTTTTCAAAAGAGTATGGAAATGGTGGTGTGCTGGATGGTAGGAGGTGATTTTTGTGAAAGATATGATTAAAGATTTTACTTTGGAATTATCAAGAATTGCATTGGTAGCAATTTTACCTGTACTAATCGCTTCACTAGAAAACGGTGATGTAGATTTTAAAGTACTCGGTGTAATCGCAGCTATAGCAGTGTTAAAGGCAATTGATAGAGCGTTGCATGAATCGGGTTTAGCAAAAAAAGGGTTAACAAGGTTTTAAAATGTCTATAGAGCATCATGCATCAAATGTAATATTAGAATTTGGAACTCAACTTGATCACTTGGTTGAGCGTCATTCTGATTTTCTTCATAAACCTGAAGAGGTGTCTGTTTTGTGGCCTGATCTAAAAGGTCATGAAAGAGCAATGGTTTCATGCTTAGGAAAAGCTGTTGTTGAAAGACAAGGGTTACTAACAAAATATGGTTTTGGAGATGTAGCTGATCAAATAATTAGGGACAGAAGAGATATTGTGCTAGCTGAAAATGCTGATAGATTGGTAAAATCAATAGTGAGAGGTTTTATGAAACCTATTGAAGGTGGTAAACCCAAAGCTGCAGCTTAAGGTAAGGATTCACAAACTTTTCCATCACTATCAGCATCTAATCTATCTACATTGTTACTAGCACTTCCACCTTTGGAGTTAAAATAAGCTTGTGCTTCGGCTTGGGTTTTAAAATCTTTACAATCTTTATCTCCACCTGAGGTAGAACCAGTTGATTGAGTAGTAGTGCCGGTTGATTTTGGTGCTATTCCGGTTGTATTTGTTGCTGGTTTTGATGTTGGTGAAGTAGTAGCACAAGCTCCCCACAAACCTTTATTATTTATCCTCGCTTGCTGTTCAGCTGTTCTGAATTTATCTTGATATTTCACGTCTGGTGGGTAAGATGAGGCACGAGCATAACCTTCAGCTACTAGGGCTTGATTAATAAATAAATCCCCCATATAGACATACCTAAGTAACCTACCATATCTATCTGTTTCAGAAACGTCTTTTTCTAGCCCTACAATACCATTACCTACTAACTCTTTGTTTTTATCAGATGCCTCTTTGCCAAAACACTGCACAGTTTGTCTGGGGTCAACAGATTCCGAAGTATCTATTCCTATATAGCGAACAGTTTTCATATTTCCATCACCTAAATCTACCTCAATCGTATCCCCATCAATAACTTTTATTACCTTAGCTAAAACAATATTAGGATTATTAGGAGCTGTTTGTGCTTTAAAAACTGTGGGTGATGGTGAACTTTCAACTGGCTTTGTTGCTTGGGACTCATTACGATCTGCCTGTGCTATTCCTTTTACTTGAGTCTGATTGTTAACTGCAGGCGGAGTTGTTGCTACGGCTAAAATAAAAAACAAGAGTGTTGCTCCACCAAAAACAGCCAATGCTTTTTTACGCCTAGCAATTAAACCTTTGGTTAAAAGAGCGGGTTTAATTAAGGCTATTGGCAATAAAATTAGGGCAAGCAGAAATAATAAAATAAAAACTATATACATTCGGTGAGATTATCACTTACCCCAATTAAGAAAGTCAAGGATGCACAGGTTTTATAAAATTGGGGTTATCAATTTTAGAATAATTTAATTCTCTTGATACAGCATAGCCCTCCATTAAGCCTGGAGGAAATGGTTGTAAATATCCCATTATTTTCTCAGGATCAGTGATAGTAGGATCCATCCAAATATTTTCAGTAGTTTGTTTAAATATAACCGGCATTCTAGGGTGGACAGGTAAAACTAACTCATTGGGGACAGTAGTTATTATTGTAAAGGTTACTAGTTGTTGATCCGTAGCTTTATCGTTAATATCATAAAGTCCTGCAAATGAAAACATCTCACCACTTTTTAGTTTAAAACAATATGGTACCTTACCCTCTGTGGTATCTTTCCATTCAAAAAAGTGAGTAGCAGGAATTAAACAACGTTTGTATTTAAGAGGCTCTCTATATGCAGGTTTTCTATCTGCAGTTTCTGCTCTAGCATTGTAGGTAAATTTAGCAAGATCACTTCCGCCTGACCATTCAGGAACTAATCCCCACTTCATTAATTTAAGCTCATTTTTACCGTTTTTATTCTGGATAATAACCGGCAACCATTGTGAGGGAGCTGCAGCATATTTAGGTTCTAAATCTCTAAACTCATCCCAGTTTTCAATTTCAAATCTATCTCTTATTCTAGAGGGATCAGCAAAACCATATCTTCCACACATAACTTTATCATTTTACAACATACCTAGGAGTTAATTACTGATTTTGCTTCACTCCCTCTAAA
>JAMCTD010000066.1:0-1083 GCA_023380995.1 Patescibacteria group bacterium | reverse complement strand
TAGGTTTTCTTTTAGGTGCATTTGGCCAAGCACTTGCTCTATCAGATAATGTTCAAATCGCTATGCAACTTATAGCCGGTTTGTATATGGTATTAATAGCCCTAAATTTATTAAATGTCCACCCTATTTTTAGATATGTAGTTATTCAACCTCCCAGATTTTTAACCAAAATGGTTAGGAATCAATCCAAAAGTAAAGATTTATTTGCTCCAGCATTGCTTGGTTTGATGACAATATTTATACCCTGTGGAACAACATTAGCTATGGAGGCATTAGCTATATCAAGTGGTAATCCATTCATGGGTGCTGCCATAATGGGGGCATTTACCCTAGGCACTATGCCATTGTTTTTTGGATTAGGATATTTAACTACCGCTTTAGGAGATACATTTAAAGCTAGGTTCTATAAAATCGCTGCCATTGCAGTTTTATATTTAGGAATAACCTCAGTTAATGGATCTTTAGTGGCAGCAGGGTCCCCACTAACCCTACAATCACTAGCTGAAAATTCACCTGTTCAAATTGATCTCAGTGGTGGTCAAGCCTCAAATAATATAAGTTCGACAATCCCAACCCAAAACGGGATACAGACTGCAGATATTACTGTATATCCTAATGGTTATAGTCCAAATTACCTTCAGGTTAAATCTGGAACCCCGGTTAAAATAAACTTATCAACAACAGATAAACTAGGCTGTACAGCAGCCTTTAGAATTCCAAGTTTAGGAATTAGCAAACGATTATACCCGGCCAGCAAAGCATCGGTAGAATTTACCCCCAAAAATCCAGGTAAAATTGCCTTCACCTGTGCGATGGGAATGTATAACGGAGTAATAGAGGTAATATGAGTAAAATAATTAAGAAAAAATTAAAAATTGATGGTATGTATTGTACTGCATGCGCTATGAATATTGATTTTGATTTAGAAGATTTAGAGGGAGTGAAGCAAGCAAAAACCAATTATGCAAAGCAGGAAACAGAGGTTGAGTATGATCAGGAAAAGATAGAGGTTAAAAAAATTATAGATACAATTAAAAAGACAGGCTACGAAGCAAAATCAGTAATTAACTCCTATGGTATTAA
>JAMCTD010000065.1 GCA_023380995.1 Patescibacteria group bacterium | reverse complement strand
AGATATTCCCCCGCCCACCATCCCCCAAGTTTTGGTAAAAGAGGAGTTTGCAAGAACCTATCTTTAAATTGGTTTTTATGACTGATTAATTTGTAGGGCAGGGAAACCCTGTCCCTACTAATGCCTTCTTTGCGGATAGGTAGGGCAGGGGATACACTGTCCCTACTTATTGGGGTTGGGTGAGGTTACAGCAAACGGCAGTGGTAAAACAATGAGATTGCTTCGTCGCTTTTGCTCCTCGCAATGACAAATCACAAACAACCCCAAGCAAAGAAGTAAGCAGGACATAAAAATTGCTAATTTAAAAGCAAAAATTTAAAGATAAAATTGCATAAAGCAATTCTCTTTTAACAAAACTTGGGGGATGGTGGGCGGGGGAATATCTTTTGAAAAAGTGATTGATGAGGAAGATTAAACAATCATTAATGAATAAAGAAGATGCTGTTGTTATTATAAGTTAATTATATTTCTCGAACAAACCTAAAGGTTTGTCCCTACATTTTTGCTTCTGATTTTTTTAACAGACCTGAATATCTGTTGCTACCATTTTTTGAGATTGCTTCGTTTCACTCGCAATTACATCCTCTGTGCCTTTGTGCCTGATTTTGTGCGATAAATCGCACCGCTACTTTGGTTTTCCCTTGTGCCTTTGTGCCTTCTTCCTGCTTCTCATAAAAACTAAACAAATCGGTTAGCCATAGTTCAAGACGCAGTCTACTGTGAAGATTATCTTTTCCTAGTTGAGAATAGTAAATATTAAATATGGCGTTGTTAGCAAACTTGTGGGAAAATTTAAATTCTGTTTGTACCGGTAGTTTTTGATTATCTTTACTTTTACCATCTAAAAAATTAAAAGTGTAAGCGGTTTTCCCTAATGTTCTGGTTAAACTTAATCCATATCCTTTAAAATTGTTTTGTAAAATATCCGGCAATCCACCATAATCACTTTCATCTGCAGAAATATTTAAAGCAGAAAAGTTTAGTTGAAAATCTTTGGCTACATCAGCAAAAGTTAAAGCATAGTTATTTTTTCCGTGATTAAAATTGTAGTTAAATAATTGTGCCTTAAAGTTTTTATCCAAGATTTCATTATAGTAGTTTGCATATTCATATTTTAAGTTCTTACTTTGGGCATCAAATCCAAAACCTCTTAAATTATCTCCTCCTTTAACTAAAATACTTTCTGCTAAGGTTAAGCCTTTTATTGTTTTTTCTATTCTTTGGGCAGAATAATATTGTGAAGCCACCATTGCTTCAGGGAAACGAGCTTGCCCTCCAAAAGGAAAATATAAATTATAGTTTTGAGTTAGTTTAAATTCGGGTGGTCGGTTGGCATTTCCCCAAAGGTTATAAAAATCAAAACTAAATAACCGATAATGCAAAAGAAAGGTGTTGTCAAAAGGAAAAAAATTATCATGCACTAATATTCCATAGGGTCCAAAACCTACATATTGTCTGCCGTATTTTAAGTTTAAGTGTTTGCTTTTATATCCAAGATATATTTCATCTGCCTGAATATAAAGCACATCTTTTTTGCCCAGTATGTTTTTACTTTGCTCTGATTTAACAGCAAGTTTAGCATAGAATTTAGTGCCAAGGTTTGGATTGTAAGATAAAAATATTCTATGAGCAAAACCTGTTTGATAAGGAGGCGAAATTAGTTGTTTGTAATTTAAAACTTCGTTACTGCCGGCATAATTATCAAGCCATAATCTAAAGTTGCCGGATATAGTGGAAGGCTTTGTGCCTATGCTACTTTGTGCCTCTGTGCCTTGTTTAGAACTTTCTAACTCTTTTTTTGCTTTTTGGGTATAATATTTTACTTCTGGATAGTAAGGTGATTTTTTAAATTGAGTATCTTTTAGTTTTTGTTCTAAAAGTGATAGGTAATTTAATGCTTCATTATATGTTAAATCTCGTGAAGTTAAATTCGCAGGGCAACTGATTTGTATTTTATCACAGTAGGTTGTAAGTAGTTGGTAGAGTAAGCTGGTTTTAGGAATAAATTGAGTAGAGGAATTAGATGCAAGAAGTAAGATGTAAGATGTAAGATTCTTGTTCTGTTTATTGCTGCTTGTAGTCTGTGAATAAACTATTGTTATACAAGTTAGTAAAAGGACTGTTATAATAATTGTAAATTTTAAATTTTTTTTATTTTTTGCCATTTCTTAACTTTCTATTTTTAATTTTGCATTTTGCAATTTTCTTCTTACTTCTTGCTTCCTGTTTCTTACTTCTCTAAACTTTGTGTCTCTGTGCCTTTTTTTATAACTGTTTTTTTCTCCAAAGTTATTTTATAGATGTTAAAATTTCCGTCTCTGTTAGAAACAAATATTATGCTGTCTCCTTTAGGGGAAAATACTGGGTCTTTGTCTTCTGCTGGATTGTTTGTTAGTTGTGTTTGAGCAAAGGTCTTTAAATTAAGTAACCATAAATCTTTATTTTTTTCGTAAACTATTCTTGTGTTGTCAGGTGAATATTTAGGGTTTGTTTCATCAGTTAAGTCTTGAGTTAATTGGGTCAGGTTTTGTGAGGTAACATCTATTTGGTATATATCGTAGTTGCCAGTTATATTTGAGGTGAATATTATTTTTTTCCCATCAGGTGAAAACGAGGGGTCTTTACCAGTAGTTAATTGGGTAGCAGTTGGGCTATATAGTGTTGTAATCCAGATATGACTTTCGTTGGTATAGGCAATGAGTTTGCTGTCGGGTGATACAGAAGGGGCACAGGCAGAGTTATAAACAGCAGTTGGTGTGTTAAGCAAGGTATATCCTTGAGGTTTAGTTAAACTTATGAGCCATAAGTTATTTTTTTGTGTTCTATTTGAGCAAAAGATTAGTTTGTAATCTTTAGTTAGTTGAGGATAGCTATCTTTTATTGCTTCACCACTTGTAGTTAGTTGTTTTAATAAATTGGTTTTTAGGTATAAAAGATAAATTGTAGAATTGTTTTCTTTTTCACCAGAAAATATTATTTTTTGTCCTTCAGGAGTGAATATAGGATTACTTACATCAAAGTTAAAGTTGGTTAGTTTTTGCAAATTAAAAGTGTTTTCTATGTAGACTGATTGTAGTTTAAGAGAGGATTCAAGAGGTACAGGGTTCAAGGGGTCTAGTGAAGTTTTACCCTCTGTGCCTGTGCTACTTTGTGCCTTTGTGCCTTGTTGGGTTTCTTGCTTCTCTCCTTCACAGTTTGCATTTTGACTTTTGCAATTTTCATTTTGCAATTGCTCACTCTTTGTGCCTTTGCTACTCTGTGCCTCTGTACCTTCATCTTGTTTCTTACTTCCTTCTTCTTGCTTCTTTTTATTAGTGATGTTAAATGCTGTAAGTTTAGAAATCAAACCATTATTATCTTTCACCTGCCAGTAGTATTTACCTTTTTTAAATTGTTCATTGAATACAAAGTTGCTTACTTGTATTCCGCTTACTTCTATTAGTTTTTGTTTTTGAAAGTTGTATATGGTGAGGGTGAATGTTTGGGTGTCGTTTAGTTTGCTCCAGAAAAACAAAGGAGTTGGAGTGTGGATTTTACCAGAAGGTGAGAAAAGAATAAGGTTTTGTTTTTCTTGTTTGTTTATGGGTTCTTGCTGAGAATTAGTGTTTGTAGAGGAATTAGTTGAAGGTAAATCTTGCGAAAAAGTAAAAGTTAAGAAAAAAAATATAAAAAATGTTAAGGCTACTTTACATTTCCAACTAAAAAATTTATTTTGCAGTATTTCTCTCATAGTTTTAATTTTTTATTTTGTAAGTTTGTTTTTGTTCCCTTGATAATTTTATAGTTAATTATTGCTTTTTGCAATAGGTAGGTATTGCTATGGGTGATGGGTGCTAAGTATTGCAAAATGCAAATTAATAATAAACCATTTAAAAAAATTTAAGTAAAATAGGTAAGTTAAAAGTTGTTTTTGGTTAGTTGGCATAGTTTTTTGTCAAATTTTAAGGTTTAACACTTTTGTTCTTTGTATTTGTCATTTTAAATATTCTTTGCATTTGTTAAAGTCTCTTACAATGTATTTGCAAAAATAATCCTTATCCATTAATTCGTGTCCTTTTGCTGAAGGATTATGTTCTTTAAGTGAAATTTTTTTAGTTTTTAAATCCATTTTGTAAGTTCCAATTTTATTTTTATTTGTAAATGGGTCCCTTGGGGGACCATCAGGGAAATATTTTTCGTTAAAAAACATATCTTCCATATTTGGATATTTAGGATAATGACCTTTTTCTTTCTTAAAAATTTCTATCTTTTTGTTTATCTCTCTTATGCTTACAAATTCCATACTTGTTTTTTCCTTTGTGGTTGCTTCATGAATACGTGGTATTTTAGGCACAAGTAACAAAATAAGAAAAATGAAAATAAGTATAACAAATAAAAAATTAAATTTTCTATATAATGTCATAATAAACTTTATTTTCCTTCCAAAATTTCTTGAAATTGATACTGTATTTTATAGCAACCTATATAATCGTTTAATATAGGAATATGTTCAGTAATGCTTTCTATACTAAATCCAATTATATTAACTTCGCCAATACCTGTTGCATGACACATTTCATGAACAAGATTTATAGCAAAAGCATCATCTGTAAATTGAAAGCTATCAGGTTTTACGTAAGTTATTGCCTTTTCATTCCATCCAGTGGTTTTGAACCATTTAGCCCCCTTTAGAGAAGAATCAATCTTAAGTTTCCCTTTTTTTAACATCTCTAAAGCTTTTTTTGCATAAATTTTGTATTTGTCATATTTTTCAATTATTTTGATTACACGTTTTATTTTCTCGTTTTGTTTTGTTGTTAATTTCTTTATATTTGATTCTTTTTTAGAGGAACCTTTTATAAAAATTCCCATTGCTATATCATATCCAGCTAAATTACTTACTATTTCTTTTGCCTCATCTCTTTTCCCCACAATATCAAACCTATCATCTCTTTCTGCACTATCCAATAAATCTTGTGCTATCTCCATATCCGCCCTGTTTTGCACATCTCTAAACCCATCTCTTATTTCTGTCCCCCAAACATTAATATTTTGTATCGCAGATTCATGAATAGGTAATTCACTTCTTTCAGTATCTTGATATTGGGCATATTGCACTGTAGCTGTTAATTGCAATATTGCACCTACTAAATCAAATACAAAAAATAAACTTTCACTTAACCTAACTCGTTTGGTAAAATAACCACTTACAGCTACAGAACCACTTGAATAAGATTTTCTGGTATCGTTTGTAGTTTGTGCATTGTATAAAAAATCACTTAAGATAGACTTTTTAAAGTCTCGGGCATCTAACGAAACACTGTATTCAGAAAGTAAATCCCAAGGCGGAATATCTTGAGAAGAAGCCAGATGCAAGATGCCGTCTTTAGAGAAGTCAGATGTCAGAGGCAAGAAGCCAGATTTTTCTTGCTTCTTGCTTCCTGCTTCTTGCTTTAGTTTTATGTTTTCTACCACCGGTGTATACGGCAAAAAGATTTTACTCACCTGTGTGGCTGGTGGTGATACCACTTCACTTGTGTCAATTAATGTGTCTGGTGGCGTCTGTGCTTCAATAGGTGGTGCTGGTACTTCTGCTGGTATCACTGGCTCAACTGGTGGTTGTTGCGGGG